>MNYA01000119.1:0-806 GCA_001872985.1 bacterium CG2_30_54_10
CCGGCACTCCCGGAAAATCTTGAGAAATGTTCGGCAGGGCCAGAGCCAGCACATGAAGTTGGGAGCGTAATGATGAAATCGGTAACAGCGCTGATTGACATTCTACTTGTCTTCGTGGCACTATCCCTGCCTCTATCTCTCTCCCTGGTGACGGGTTGCGATGTCCCAGGATCCGGGAAGAAGGCAGCCAAGGTGGCGCATCAGGATCTGGTTAAGGTTCAGGCGATAGCACGGGTTGGGGTCAATCCCAAGGAGTTCGCCAAAGTGCTGGAAAAAGCGCGGATATCGACGACCGATGCCATTTCCAAATTCGGCGAAACTGATGAACTGCGGATCGCTCTTCAGCGTTGCCTTGATGGTTACATGGATGCCAAGAAGATTCTTGAAGTTAAGGGGGAGGTCGATACCAAGAACGGAACCTTGGGCAATATCGTAAAGAAATATGGTGTCAGAGCTCCTTCACGATTCGTTCTGCAGTTCGGCGTTGTCCAGAAAATTTTCGAAACAACTAACAAAGCTGTCGATGTCGTCGGCGGAATGGTGAAATAACCCCACGCGTTTTTAATAATAAAATGCAGATCCAGGAAAAATCTGTCGAGATCCTGCAGTGTCAAAAAATCGGCGTTGGTAAGATGCATGGTATCTTGTCAAAAAGAGGGGGCGCGTGCTCCCCTTTGTTGAGAAGTTACAGATGCGTGTTATCGAAGATACCAGCGAATCATTGAGTTGATGCCGCTTGGCGTCCGTCTGGCAGACGGGGCCGGTTATTTTTTAAAAAAAAATGATTTTTTTGTTGACAGGTTACG
>MNYA01000119.1:815-3596 GCA_001872985.1 bacterium CG2_30_54_10
TTAAAATGAATGGTGTCCTGTTCGGTATCGAGTAGACGTATAAGAAGTAATAAGTTAAATAAGGAGTATGAGATGAACCGAGTAGTTAGTATCCTTTGTATTTCCCTTTTAGTCCTTTGTCTTGTTTCCCCTGTTGGCGCCGCTGAGAAAGAATGGACCTTCATGGTCTTCCTTAATGCCGATAACAACCTCGATTCCTTCGGCGTCGGCGATATGGGCGAAATGTCCCAGGTCGGAAGCAACGACTATCTGAACATTCTTTGCCTCATTGACCGAGAGAAAGGTCCCGCCACCTTGAACTACATCGAGAAAGGAAAGGCGACCGTTCTCAAAGAAATGGGCGAGCTCGACATGGGCGACTACAAGGTTCTGGTACAGTTCGTGAAAGACATGGCCGCCGCCTATCCTGCGAAGCACTACGCCGTAGTCGTCTGGAACCACGGTTCCGGCTGGAAAGACAATAACGGCGCCATCATCAAAGGAATTTCCTACGATGATTCCACCGGTAACCACATCACCACCGAACAGCTCGGGGCTGCCACCGGTGATATCAAAGCTGCCCTCGGAAAGAATCTCGACATCTTTTCCATGGATGCCTGCCTGATGCAGATGGCCGAAGTTGCCTATGCCATGAAAGGCAATGTTGATTACATCGTTGGATCCGAAGAAACCGAACCGGGTGAAGGTTATCCCTACGATGACATCCTCAACGGTCTGAAAGCCGGGATGTCCCCCGCAAATTTCGCCAAGCACATGGTCGCCGCTTATGCTGCTTCCTATGAAGGTGGCAGTCAGGGCAGTTCCTCATCGACCCAGTCCGCGCTCGATATGTCCCAGATCGAAGCCTTCAAAGATGCGGTCAACGGTTTCGCCAAGGCCTCAATCGCCGGAAACTTTGGCTCCCAGTTCAAAGGGGCTTTGAACAAAGTTCAGAAGTTCCGCTATCGCACGAACATCGACCTCGGCCATCTGGCTGGCCTCCTCAAGCTCACCATCAAAGATGACGCCTTCCAGACCGCCGCCGACAAACTCATCGCTGCCAACAACGCGCTCATTCTCTCCAATGGCTTGGCTGGCACCAACTGCAAATACGCCCAGGGCCTGGCTGTCTACTTCCCTATGACAAGTTACAGCTTCTCCGCCCCTTACAATGATTTGGCCTTTGCCAAAGACACCCTCTGGGATGAAATGATTCAAGATTACTACAAAAAGACCACGGCTCCCGCCATCGTGTCAGATGTCGAGCGCGGTGACATGAGCAGTCTCATGAGCTATGTCAGCACCGCCAATGAGAACAACCGCGAAGTCAGTTCCGATCTGCTCAGCAAGCTGAACTTCCGGGCGTATTCCGAAGGCGGCCTCGACCACCCCACCATGGATTCAGTCCAGAGTCTGGTCAAAGAGTTGAAAACCAAGTAAAAATCGAGTCCTTTTAAAAAAACCGGGAGGCCTTTCTTCCCGGTTTTTTTTACGCTATAGCACTTGACAACTGGTATCTTTTCAAAAAGAGGGGGCAGGCGCCCCCTCTCGACACGCGAAACGAATTCGCGTGTTTCACTCTCCGAGATCCGGGCGCTTTGCGCCCTCCGGCCAGCTTTCGTGTTTCCCACGAATTATGGAGCTATTACAACAACGGTAACAGCTTGTCTGAAATTTAAAAGCGCCCGGCGATCCATTGATCGGCGGGGCGCTAAGTCTTTCGGGGAAATCGGGCAAGCTCTTCTTCTATTCTCCTTGGGGCTTGAGGTCAGGGCTGTTTGGCCTTGTTGAGTTGGTCCTGGAGGACGCTCAGCTTCTCGCGCATGTCCTTGATGGAAGCCATCAAATCCTGGGCTTTCAGCTGATCGGTCTGGGTACCCTCCTCGTTGAGGCGCCGAAGCTCACACTGAGCCTCTTTCAGGGATTTCTGCAGGGCTTTGATATCCTGGCTGAGGTCAAAGATCTCTTGCTTGCTTGCAGCCTGGGCGGCCACAGCGCAGGCGAGGATCATGATGAAGGAAAAAACCGTGATAGCCGCGATACGGCGGATAACGAGCTTTGTCATTTTTTGTTCCTCCCGATGAAAGTATTGGCGATCCTACTCGATACTCAATACTTTTCGCAGGAGGTGAAGAGTTCACCGATTGTCAAAGAGCAAAAACCTTCTTTCACCCGACACGACAGCTATAGAATATCATTTTGGTACTGCCGTGTCAATGACAATACCAAGATTTTACCAAGAAAGAAGGTAACTTCTCAATAAGTCCGGGCAAAAAAGGCGGTTTTTCAGAAGTTGGCTATTTCCGTCATTCCCGCGAAGGCGGGAATCCAGGCTTTGGGTTAGGCTGGATGCCCGCCTCCGCGGGCATGACGAAAGGTTTCCCGGGTTTATTGAGAAGTTACGATCTTTCTTGGTAAAATCTTGGTATTGTCATTGACACGGCAGTACCAAAATGATATTCTATAGCTGTCGTGTCGGGTGAAAGAAGGTTTTTGCTCTTTGACAATCGGTGAACTCTTCACCTCCTGCGAAAAGTATTGAGTATCGAGTAGGATCGCCAATACTTTCATCGGGAGGAACAAAAAATGACAAAGCTCGTTATCCGCCGTATCGCGGCTATCACGGTTTTTTCCTTCATCATGATCCTCGCCTGCGCTGTGGCCGCCCAGGCTGCAAGCAAGCAAGAGATCTTTGACCTCAGCCAGGATATCAAAGCCCTGCAGAAATCCCTGAAAGAGGCTCAGTGTGAGCTTCGGCGCCTCAACGAGGAGGGTACCCAGACCGATCAGCTGAAAGCCCAG
>MNYA01000196.1 GCA_001872985.1 bacterium CG2_30_54_10
CATACTCGCGTTCACCTGGGATCAGGCAGATGCGTGGCTACCAAGATTCGCTATATCCTGGCATTCTGGTGTCATTGCGAGCGAAGCGAAGCAATCTCCCCCATTTCGAGATTGCTTCGGCGCAAAGCGCCTCGCAATGACAGTTTCCCGCTTGTCGGCCTGAGGTGCATTTAACACGATTTGTTACTCACGGGCAGATGCATACAAAATCTTTTTCAAACAGAATCTTCAGGAAATCGCGGATCGCTCAGCCGGGAAAGAGATCCCCTTTGGGATCGGTGTTCTCCAGAATTCCAATCAGAGATTTGAAACTGTTTCCCCGGACAACCTCCCGAAAAGTATACGTATCCGCGCAACGCAGTTCGGCGGTACAAAATACCTTTTCGAAGGAGCCGTCGATGGGGTCCCGACTCTCCTGCAGGTCTTTCCCAGTCAGCGAGTAGCAGGATTCATCTTCGTGGCCTGGGCCCCCCTCGATCGGGTAAAACAGAAAGCCAGATGGGAAGCCCGGATCATGGTTTTTCTCCTGGTCGCATCAATTCTGCTCGTAGCCGGGACCGCCGCGGCCATATCGAGATGGTTGGCTATCCCGCTGGTACAGATGAGCCACGGGCTCGATCTCATCGCGCAAGGGAACCTCGATGTGGAGGTCGCCGAAGCCCGAAGCGACGAGATTGGAAACGCAGGCCGGATCCTCGATGGAATGACCGTAAATCTGCGGGAGCGCCGTCTCCTTACCCGATTCGTAGCCCCACAGGTTCTCGAAGTGGTGACCGGTGCTGATTTGGAAAAATCGATGGTAGGCCGCAAAAGAGACGTGGCAGTCCTGGCCTCGGATATCAGGAACTTTACCACCATCTCTGAGAGCAACCCTCCACGCGAGGTCTTTTCCGCCCTGAACGATCACCTGAAGGCCATGACAACGGCCATCCAGGCGCACGGCGGCGTCATAGACCGCTTCATCGGCGATGCCGTCATTGCGGTCTTTTACCCATCGACCGAAACAATGCCAGAACTCCGGGCCTTCGAAGCGGCCAAAGAAATGATGGACTCTCATAAAGCCCTGCTGAGAATACGACAGGGAAAGGCACTGTTTCCATATAACATCGGGATCGGCATAGATTCAGGAACTGTCCTGGCTGGAGCCGTTGGCGACGAGGAAATCCGCCTCGATTTCACCGTCATCGGTGGGCCCGCTACCAAAGCTGCTCAACTTGAAAACCTTTCAAAAAAGGGGCACGCGAGTCGAATTGTTGTCTCTGAGCACGTCAGAGGGATCCTTCCACAATCGGCACGGTTTCTCCCCGTACAAGGTGAAACCGATGTTTGGGAATTCGAAGGCAAAATCGGTGAGGCGGCGGAACCCACGCCCATCCCCACGATAACCCCCGCGCCCGCGCCCACGCCAACGAATTCGTATTCGGACCGGAAAGCATTCGAGAATAAAGATTTCGCAATCTCCTTGAAAGACGCTTCCCGCCAAATCAAACCGACAATTTCCGACAGAGCTTCCCGCATTGGAACCCAAAGTTCATCGGGCATCGGTGCAGCGTATCCGATCCTGTTCTGGTGCCTCACTTTCTTGATTGTTTTTGGGACAACACAGCTTCTAATAGGAACCGCGCAGGAACACGAAGAGCAGGAGATCCGGCAGCAACTATTTGAGAAAGCCCATCAGGCCGAAGAAAATTTCGACCCTGAAACATCAAAATGGAAGTTTTCCTCCTTTCAATTTGACCCACCTTCTGCCTGGTTTGGGGCGGCTGGCGCTCTCGTGGCCGCAGATATGGCTTCCGCAGGCTTCAAGATGGCGTTTCTCCAAGAGGAACGCCTCCAAGGAACCTCTTACGCTTCGCCGGAATTTTTGCAAGGCGGAGCACTCCATTCATCGATCGTCAGACCGATAAGCGGAATTTCGAAATCCGGCCGGTGGGTTATCTTTACCGGCGACTCTTTTTCACTGCTGAACAAGCGCGTCAGGTTGTTACTTGCAAAGGAATTCGTCTATTCAGACCTTTTTTCCAGAGTGTCAAAAGTCCCTTGGATATTCCTCTCAGGTTGGATTCTGGCTGGCATGATCTGGGTTTCCAACAAGTCATCAGGGAAAAGGAAAACATTTTTCCACCTTCGCGGACAATTGACCGTCGCTTTCCTGGCCACTCTGATCCCGATTCTGGTCGGGCGAGTTTTCAACCCTGGCACTAGCGTTCAACAAGATGGCTCTCGAAGCCCAGGAAGGCCGCCTGATCGGAAGATTCGTTTCCGATTCGGTCCGGGACATTGCCGGAAGACTTTCCCTCGACCAAGCTGTTCTCGAAGGGCAAGCACGCAACGCGGTGGTTATGTTCGCGCAGTTGTCAGGCTTCAAGAAGGTTCTCGAAAGCTCCGATCCGACGACCGTTATCAAAGATCTCAACGAACATCTTAAAACCATGTCACGCTTAATCAGGGATCAAGGGGGGGAAATCGACAAATTCATCGGCGATAAGATTCTTGCGGTTTTCCATGCTTCGCCCGATGGTGATCTGGCCCGGGCCGGGGCAGCAGCGCTTCGAGCCGCTCAGCAGATGCGGCTTGCCCGGAAAACCTCTGAAGTGCCTTTTGCCGGAAGCCTCGGCGTGGGAATCGTTGCCGGCCAGGTTCTCGCAGGAATTCTTGGAACCCCTGAATTGCGCCTCGAGTATACCGTCATCGGGGACAGGGTCAACCTGGCTTCCCGACTCGCGGACATCGCCGCTGAAATGCCGGGTGGCGCCGTTATTGCCAGCTACTCCTTGCCCGGGAAACTGCCAAAAGTTTCCCCCATTCCATCGGTCAAGGTCAAAGGGAAAGCCATGGAAATCAACATTTTCAAGCTCGATGAATGAAATGGGCAGACTGTAAATCGATAGTTCGAATTGCCTTCGAAAACGGGGTGTGTTATAGTTTAAATGGGGATTGGTATTGAATGAAGAAGCCCGTTGTCGAAAATAAATTTTGCAAGTAAACGACTTTGAATTTCCGGTTGCCAAATTCAGGTGTCTGCTCAACAATTCGGAGAAACTCAATGATTCCTGGCGCAAAAGATTTCACCCTTCGGTCGAAATGACAGCATCGTTTGGTAATGGCGAATCGATGACTGATGGAGTTTGTCATTGCGAGGAGGCAGCGCCGACGAAGCAATCTGGTTCAGCGGAATTGCTTCGCTTCGCTCGCAATGGCATGAACCTATCACTCAGGATTCCCCACCACCCATCGTTTGTCATTCCGAACGAATGTGAGGAATCTCGTTTTATGTTGAGAATGTAACATCTCAAAAAGATGGGAAGAAAAAAAGTAGAAGCGGCTTCCAGCCGCTTGAGAACCAGGCGGCAAGATGCCCGCGTCTATTTGTTACCCCGAATTATTGAGAAGT
>MNYA01000118.1 GCA_001872985.1 bacterium CG2_30_54_10
TTCAATCTTCCCCCGACTTATTGAGATGATACGATATATTGTCATCTCGACGAATGTGAGAGATCTGATGTATCTACTCAATAATTCGAGGAAACTCAATGATTCCTGGCGCAAGAGATTTCTCCCTTCGGTCGAAATGACGGCATCGTTTGTCATTCCGAACGAATGTGAGGAATCTCGCTTTATGTTGAGAATCACCTAATGCCCCTTCTTTTTTGAGCAGATACAAATGATCCCATTTTCAGTCCTGGTTCATTTCAGAAAAAGATTTTTCAAAGCGAACGATGAAGAACCGAGAGCTCCGGCGATGTTCTGAAGAGGGGTCGGATATGCTTTCACCCCTTCGGGAGGGAGCCACCCGCATTTCGATTGAAGGTGCGGTCTGACCGGGATCTGGCGTGACTCTCCCTGGGCAAGCAGGATTTCGTTCTCGGCGCTGACGAGGAAATCCACAAGCATTCTGGCCTCCTGAGGATGAGGTGCGCGTTTGATGAGTGAAACCGAGTTTGGAATGAGCAGCGTACCGGACCCGTTCGGGCCCTGATCCGGAAGGATCATCTTTACCGGTGCGTGGTGGGTCAGCGCCACCAAAGCATCATCGGAATCGATGAGCCCGCACGGAAGAGCTCCTGCCACGATACGATCCCGGACTAATGCATTTCCGTCGAGGAAAAGGCCGCCATTCCTCTTGAGCCGAACGAAGAAATCAAGCATCGCGGCTTCGCCAGACTCGGCATACATCGCCGCAGCGTGAGTCAATCCAGTCCCGAACAAAGGGGATGAGACCGCGACCTGTCCTGGTTGCCAACGATTTGAGACCAGGTCGATCAACCTTTTGGGTTCGGTTCCGGATGCGACGAGGTCGGTATTGATTAAAAGAACGCGTGCCCGGGCGCCGATGCAGGTCCAGAAGCCTTTCGGATCGCGATACATTGTTGGAATGTCCGAAGCGGTCGGCGGGCTGTAGCTTTCAAAAAGGCCTTCCCGGGCCAGTTGGAATGTGTGGGCGAACTCCGAGTTCCAAAAAACATCGGCTTGAGGTCGGGCAGTTTCTGCACGCAGGCGGCTGACGATACCGACGGTTTTGGCAGCCTCAGTGTCGAAAAGAGGTCGGACGATGATTCCTGTCCGGGCGGTGAATGATGCAAGAATCGGCTCTGCAAAAGGCTGATCCACGGAAATGTAGGCCACCACTTCGCTGCCGCCGCATCCGGTAAGGGCCGTTAGAATGGCAATTCCTACGATCAGCCACATTCCGGCAAACCAGCTCAGGCAACTCGACGCATTAGAAAATTGCACGATCTTGTCAAAAAGAGGGGACACAGGCTCCCTCTCAGCACGCGAAGTGAATTCGCGTGTCGCACTTCTCGAGGTCGGGCGCTTTGCGCCCTCTGGGTCGCTCTCGTGCTTCCCCCGAATTTTGGAGATGATACAAATCGCATTCATTTTTGTTCCAAATGAGGTTTGATCAGGGCTGGTGTAAATAGCCTTCGAACCACGTCTGATAAACCTCGACGATTCTGTAAAGAGGGTCCATGCCGAGGAAAAAAGTGATGAGGAAGCCCAGGCAAAGGTAAGGCCCAAACGGGATCATGTGGCTAAGCGGTTTGTATTTGGTGCCATTAACGACCCGTCGGTAGATAATTCCCCCGACCCCGAAAAACGACCCAAGGAAACTGGCGATGACGATTGTAGCTATAACTGGCTTCCAGCCCATCCAGGCGCCGATCGCGGCCAGAAGTTTGACGTCTCCGCCGCCCATTCCTTCACGTTTTAGAAGGATCCAGGCGAGCCAGCCCAGAAACCACAGAAACCCTCCCCCGAGCATGAAACCCACGAAGCTATCAGCAAAAGTAATGTAGTGTTGCGGGGGAGCGTAGCCGAACCGAACCCAGAGAGCCGACAGGCCGGTGTAAGCCAACCCGGCCCAGCATCCCCTGACCGAAAGCGTATCGGGAATGATCAGAAATCGGACATCCACAACCGTGATGATCAGGCAACTCACGCAAAAGACCCATGAAAGAAGGGCTTTCGTTCCGATACCCCATGCCACGATGGCCATTCCAGCCATGGAAGCGGAATACAAAGCATAAAGACGATCCTGGGCAATGCCGGCATTGTGGCAGCCGCGTCTGATGCCGCCTTCGCACTCGTGGCATTTCAGGTAATCGCAATGAAAGGATTCATGCCCCGGCCACGCTCTGATGGCCCAAGAAATTCTCGGGCCTGCCAGAAGGCCAAGAATTGAGGCGATGATGGTCGCAACCAATTCAAGAGACAATGAGATGCTACCCACGTTTCACCGGTGCAGCCAGTCGTTCTTCTTGAAGATAAGGCCGAGAAGTTTGAAGACCAATTTCGCCGTGAAAAAATCCGGGGCGATGAATCCGGGAATTGGGCAGAGTTCAACGACATCGAAACCGACGACAACCCGCTTGGAGACCACCTCACGAAGTAGGGAAAGAACGGGGTACCAGAGCAGTCCACCCGGTTCGGGGGTCCCGACGGCCGGCATGATAGACGGATCGAAGACATCGAGATCGATCGTAATGTAAACGTTGCGCCGCAAGCTCCTCACAACCCTCTCGATCCAGGCCTCGCCGGGCTCGACGGCGATGTCCCGGGCCCAGAAGATTCCTTCGTGGCCGCTTTTTCTCACGAAATCCATCTCACCGGAAGAGATGTTGCGGATGCCTACCTGGGTGATATCCGCCATCTTCATGACCCGGCGCATGACTGAGGCGTGACTGAACGGCGTGTTTTCGTAGGATTCCCGAAGATCGGCATGGGCATCCAACTGTAGAACGGTGAAATCATCGCCGAATGTTTTGTGGATGGCTTGAATCGGGCCAGTGGTCAGACTGTGCTCCCCGCCGAGCATCACCGGAAACTTCCGATCGGAATGGAGCTGTGCAACCGTTTTTTCGACTGCGGCCACCGTAGCCTTTGGGCCCGACATGTCAGGCTCAAGTTCTTGCAGGGTGCAGATTCCAAAGTTCAAAGGCTCGCAATCAAGCTCTCGATCGTACAACTCGACATTCCGCGATGCCGCCAGAATTGCGCTTGGTCCGTCCCGAGTTCCCGCTCGGTATGAGGTCGTGCTGTCGTAAGGAACAGGAAGAATCACCGCCTTTGCATTTTCATACGTGCAATCCTCAATAGGCAATCCTAGAAAATTGTAGCCGCCTCGGAAATGAACCCGCTTAAAAGTCATAATAAACTCCAGGGTGAAATCAGGCACCCATAATAACACAAACGCCCAAAGCCTGTGATCGGGCCAAACCCTTGAGTCGACCAGACAACAAAAAGTAATGTTGTGACCTTTGAAGGGGTGCATTCCCGAAAAAAGGTATTCGCCAAGATGGTGGCGACACCCTAAAGATG
>MNYA01000346.1 GCA_001872985.1 bacterium CG2_30_54_10
TTTCCTTAATCTCGCCTGATTTTGGTCCCACCTTCCAGTCCTCGGCGGAAAACGCAAAAACCTTGTTCTTTGGTTCGGAAAGCATAGTGTAACGGGCCAGAGCGCTCTGTCCCGCGAGGTTGCCGTTTATCTTCCCGGCTTCAGAAACATACAGTCGCTTTCTCACAGGGGTAGTTAGATAAGGCAATACCATTTCCCAAAGATGCCTTCCCTTTTCAGGAAAATGGAGATGCCGCTCTTTTCCAACAGCGGTATGCTCGCCGATGTCTGCCCTTTCAAGTTCGTCGAAGGCACGGGTCATGCTCATTGGCGAATAGCCCAGACGATGGGCGGTCTCAGCCGGTGTCAGCGTGTCGGCCTCTTTCCGCAACAGGACATACAGGAGTAGTGCATGGGTGGAAGGGCTGAAAACCAGTTTTCTTTCTCGAAGCGCTTTGAAATGCTCTCGCAAATCAATCCCAAGCGTTGGAATATACATCTGATTGCCTGGAACGATGAAGGGGACTTTCCGCTCAATCAATCGTTTGCGGTTATAGGATGTGACGGCATTTCGAACATAAATTACCCCCAGCCTACCCCTTGATTGAACCATCTCCGCATGCTTGCCTGTAACCGCAGGACTCTGTTCCTCTCCTGCGGTATCCACCATCAGGATGAAATCTGTCCCCAGAACCATCATACTGGAAAAACGGTAGCGTTCGCGAAGATATTGAGGCAACCCCGCGCTATTCTCCCAAGGCAGGAGGGTTACAGGAATCCCAAGGATTTCCCTAACGTACTTTTCAACCTGGTGAATCATTTTCTGCATCGCATTCTATTAACCCTTTACCTGAACACTAACACGATTCATGTTATCGTGCAATAATAAGGTTAGGTTAATATTTCGCTCTCTTTTGATATAGTTAGAATATCATCTTCAATCATGAGGATTATTGACTTCGAATTTATATCAACAACCCGCTCGAATAAAAAAAAGCCATTCTAACTTCATGTGGCAACCCATAACGGCAATGCTCACTTCACCTCTGAATAAAATTTTCATTACAAGGCATTGGTCAATTGCCAGTATTTCATTGCCCATGGAAGGACTTATTGTAAACCACAACAAATCCCTTCTTCCTCTTTTGTGCCTCCCTTTTGTTTTCTTTCCCGCCAACCGCCAATAGGCCCCCCAAGAAACATAACAGATCTAAAAGCCATCAAGGGTGGAATCATCTTGAGATCCCATATTCTTACCAATAAGAGTATGTTCAAGCTCTCTTGCGTATTGCTCTAAGTCTTTTATCTTCTGCTGCCACGCCAGCACTACGGCTTTGTTCCCCTTAGCCGCCTCTTGAATGATCGTTGCCAATGCCGCTGTTTCGGCCTTGTACGTTCCGATATAACCGGATCGAATCAAGCCGAGGATGTCGTCTTCTCGGAGATAGGTTCCATCCAAAGTTTTGTAACTGAGACGAACTCCACCCCTCGGGCCTTTGGCCTCAGGAGAAGCAAGGATCTGATTCAGATGGTCAAGAGAGACAAGAAACGACTTATGAGTGTCGTTTAAGATCTTGCGTTTCACAAATTTGAAGAAAAATGGGTTTCGACTCAGTCTGTAATCATTCAAGAAACCCTCAAAGTCCGGGAGTTGCATGCGGGCGATTTCATCTCGCAACTGCTGGTCAGGCCGAAAAATCCAATCACGATTGTCATTGGTTTGTTTGTCTTCTTCCAGCATCTTGTACTGGATCATAACTATGTTGCCCCGGGTTTCGTTAATGTAGATGAGGTCAACACCCAGCATTTGCTCCAAGGGCAGTTTGTTGGCGGTGTAAATCACCAATCGCTCGTCACCCTTTTGAAAAACGGCCCTCCCAGTCACGTCAGCAGAAATAGCATCGAACCCTGGCAGCCGTGATGCATCCAAATGCACCACATTGTCCTCATAGAGGGAAGCTCCGATGAGTCCAAGTCCGGATGATGAACCCCTTTTCAGGACAACCTGATCCGGTATGTCATTGCCCCGAATCCCAAAAGCAGCCATTGCCGACTGAATGGCATCTTCTTGTGCCCAGGAGCTATTCGTCACTCGCCTCAGCCGTGGCAAAAGGGAAAGCGCCGTATCTAGGGCCGATTGATTTTCAGAATCTGCCGCCAGAATTTCGACAAGGTGAGCGCTGAGTTTGGGCGAGAGGTTTTTAATGCCTCCCTCATCGGGCAAGCGTTCACCCATCAAGCGTTTCATCCGCGAATCAGAGATCAACGACGCTATGTCCTGCAGAGAATCAGGGTGCAAGGCACGCAGTTTCTTTATGGTTAGACGAGAATCGAAGGTGCTCACTGCCGTTTTGCGGGTGGCAGTGGCCAGATAGCACTTAGTTGCATCGCCTTCTTGTATCTCCAGCAAACAAAGCGTTGGCAGCTTGACAGCCTGAAGCGCGGAGTGAGGCTTTACAATAGTGAGGTGCTCGAACCCCTGCCGCGAATTGTGCAAAGATTCAGAAAAAGCCTCATCGAAGCGAATCAAGATCAAGGGTTTCTTCTGAACCCATTTTGCGATCTTGACGGCTGCGCTCATTCGGCGGCCTCCCTTGCGGCGCGTTTCTCGGCCAGGGTCAGGTGGTGGTCGTTGATGCGGTCGCCGTCAAAGACGTGATACCAGGGGGCGGATTCCACGTCCTTGCCCCGGTCTTTATTCCAGTTAATGTTGGGTTTGTCGCGCAGGACGCCTGCGCCTTTTTTACCGACATCGGGCACGGTGAGGAAGGGGCGGATGTTGAGGCGCACGCCGTCGTTAAGGTCCGGGTCCCAGCCGATGGGCTGCTTTTCCAGCAATTTCCAACGCACGAAGATGTCGTAGGGCGCTTCGCCTTCGAGGATCAGTTCCAGCTTTTTCTTGAGGACCTCGGCGGCGGCCAGGCGTTCCTGGGCTCCATCCACGCCATTGGCGATCTCCTGTTTCTGACGCGAAATCCAGTCGCCCAGGTAGGTGTAGATCAGGGTCTCCAGCAACTTGGCGTCGAGCTTGTGGTAGTTGACCAGGACAGCGAAGCCGTCGCGCAGGCCATCCCAGATGTGCCAGATGAAGGGGCGGTGCTGGAACAGCTTGCAGTGCTGGGTGAAGAACTTCTCCCGCAGCCAGGTCTCCAGGCTTTTTCCGCTATGATCTGCAGCGGCAAGGAGTTGATTTGTCCAGGCGGAAAAAGAGATGTCAGTGTTCAGTCCGCAGTTTTTAGTGTTTTTACTGA
>MNYA01000148.1 GCA_001872985.1 bacterium CG2_30_54_10
CATTCATCATTCATCATTTTCTCTATCTCCACTTCTCCTAAATTCCTTCGTTCTCCATTTTTTCGAACCGCTAAACTCTCACAAGAACTTAAGAAAGAAAGAAAGAAAGAACGAAAGGAAGAAAAAAAAATGAAAGTAAGAGAAAGAGAGAAGAAACCCTAATGCAAAGCAGGCCAACCCTTTTAAAGGGTCGTGTGTACCTGGTTGCAGACAAATCAGGTCGCCCGATCGACAACATTGATACTGACATGATTTTCCACAACGCCCACCTTGCAATTACAGACCTGAATGAGATGGGCCCCCACGCATTTGGAAATCTGCAAGGTTTCGAGGATTTTTCCAAAAAGGTCAAAGTGGGCGACATTCTTCTCCTTGGTAAAAACTTTGGCGCCGGAAGTTCGCGTCAGCAGGCTGTCGACTGCTTCATTGCACTGGGCGTGCAAGCCCTGGTCGCTGAATCATTCGGGGCAATATACAAAAGGAACGCAATCAACTCAGGTCTCCCAATCCTTGCGCACGAAGGGTTCGCCGGGGTTCCGGGAGCCTTCAATTTCGCGTCCGGAGACCAGGTGGAAATCAATCTGGAAAAAAGCACCATCAGTAATTTAACCCGGGCTGTTAAAATCCATCTCGATCCGTTCGGAAAGGTCCAAATGGACATCTACAACGCCGGAGGTCTTTATTCCTACGGAAAAATGGTGCATTCCCAAAGAGAGGGGACAATTTTGGGCTAGTTGTGGGCTGGTCGTGTGGGCTGGTTGTGTGGGCTGGTTGTTGTCATTTTCTGTTTTTTCAGGTAGAATACGTAAATCTTTACGCAGGAGTGTCTTTAATGCGGAATTTTTGTTTTGGTTTGGTTTTGGTGTTGTTTGTTAGCTTGGTGACGCCAGGAATGGCGGCCGACCCGGATGCGCGTTCAGCGTACATCGTTAGGTTCAAAGCCGTTGCCCCGCTACCTGAGCAGGGTTGCCACGAAGCGATCGTCTCCCTTCTCCAGAACACATGCAAGGGCAATCTTCCAGCTCTAAAGACCGTTTACAAAAATCCGAACTTGATCTCCCTCTGGATCGTTAACGGCGCGGTAATTCAGGCCACCACCGCGGAGGTCAAGGAAATCCGCAAACTTTCCAATGTAGCGAGCGTTAAACCCTCCCGCTATCGGATCTGGGTTTCCCCGGACATCGAGCGGAGCGCTGTTACTCCTTTCGACCCGAAGTCCGTTCAGTGGAGCATCCAGAAGGTTAATGCTCCGGAAGTCTGGTCCGACCTGAAAATTGACGGAACCGGAATCGTCGTTGGTCATCTCGACACCGGCATTGATGCCGAGCATCCTGCCTTGGCCGGAAAGGTTCTTGCTTTCCGTGATTTTACGGCCGAACCCCAGACCGCCCCCTATGACGACCAGGGCCACGGAACGCACACCGCAGGGACGATCGCAGGCAGTGATGGCGTTGGCGTAGCCCCCGGAGTTAAGTTGATCGTCGGAAAAGTCTTCGACAAGAACGGCGGAGCCGAGGATGCCCCGCTTCTTCAGGCCATGCAATGGGTCATGGATCCGGACGGTGTTCCGGAAACCAATGACGGCCCTCGTTTGGTCAGCAACTCCTGGGGATCGGACACCACAACCGACCGCACCTTCTGGGATGCGGTTCAGGCATGGGTTTCCGCTGGAATCGTTCCGGTCTTCGCGGCCGGCAACAATGGGCCATCAGGCAAAGTCGGCACCCCTGCCGGTTACCCAAACGCGTGGGCGGTCGCGGCAACTACCAAGAGTGACGGACTCGCATATTTCAGCAGTGTTGGTCCCAGCGTCTGGGATGGCATCACCCTCGTCAAACCTGATATTGCGGCCCCAGGTCAATCTGTGATCTCCTGCGCCGTTGGCGGCGGGTTGGTTTCCAACAGCGGAACTTCGATGGCCTGTCCCCACGTTGCCGGCCTCGTGGCCCTCATTCGTCAGGCCGATCCCGCTCTCACTATTGACCAGGTTCGTGCAGTCGCTGAAAGCACTGCCGTTGACCTCGGCAACCCCGGCAAGGATACCAAGTTCGGTTCCGGGCGATTCAATGCCTTGGCCTGCATCACGAAAGTTCTTCAAGGCTCTTCGTTGCATGCTTCCTATCAGGCGTATGAATCATCCCTGGCCACTGAAAGAGCTCTGATAGGTGTTCAGGCGTTCTCTCCTCTCGCCGGCCCTCTGGCCCGTTCGATAATCCAGCGAACTTGCGCCCTTGACGAAGGGGAAATCCGAGAACTCACCGATCGGCTTCGCACCGGCAGCGTAACCGTAAAATCTCTCTTCCGGGAAGCCCTCCGGGTTCGCCAGGCAGGTGTTTTGAACAAATAAGGCCCGCATTCCAAAACACGACAAAGATCGGACCCCGGCCGGATTTCCGGTTACTATTTTCGGGCATTACCAGTCAGAATAGGGCTTTCCGATCTGGGAGGAGCCGGTCGACAAAGATCTTACGTCGAACACGTTCAGATGGTCCGAAATAGGAGATGAAGGGTCGTCCGTTGTCGAAATGGTTCTCCAGGTCGCGGCCATGGTCATCGGGTCATCTGGAATGCGCCGGAGAACCCTTTCCCTGACAAGCTCATCAAGGGAAAGCGGGAAACAGGCATCTTCATTAAGGCTGGGGTTGGCCTTGAAATGACGGTCCCTAAAACGATCGATGGCTTCGCGCAGGTCGCGAAGAGTTTCCTTTAAAGCCCGCTCTCTTTCATAGCGGACGAAGTTGCGCGACATTGGAAGCGCAACCCCCGACAGCACACCGATGATGACAGTGCAGACGATCAACTCGATCAAGGTAAGGCCGGCTCTCATCCGAACGCAAGAGAGAGCAAAAAAATTCATCGGGTTGCGACCCGGTCTTCGGGCAAATGAACCGGGGATATCGCCCACGCGGGAGAGGGCGAAGACGCATCTCTCATGCGGTAAACAAGAAGGAGCATTTCGGGGCGGCAAGGAAGGCAGCCCACTTCGTTCAGTATTCCGCATAACGCCGTCCCTTGCTATCGAGGCTGGTAGTCGATGCGGTTCCATCCCTCGAAAGAAGGGTTAACATACCTGACTCGGAGTCATACCCATATACCCCATCAGCCCGGGAACCCTTCCATTCCGCG
>MNYA01000498.1 GCA_001872985.1 bacterium CG2_30_54_10
CAAGGAAGAATTTGACTCCCAGCCAGTTTGCGGCGTTGATCACCAGTGCAAGGTGAAGCCCGATCGCCGGAACGAAGGTGCCCGCTATTCCGGCGATCATTCCAAGTTGAACGATGACTCCGATCAGGGGGATCGCGATCATGTTCGCGAGCGGAGCGGCAAGGGACATCGTTCCGAAATAGAATGCCGACAGGGGCCCCATCATGGCAAGGAAGATGGCGACTTGCGCAGCCGTGAAGCTCTTGAGCCAGCCAGGAAGCATCTCGAAGCTGTAACTCTGGAAATCGGATCCAGCAGAGAGTTTCTTTCCCAACCACAAAGAGCCGATGATGTAGGCCACCGTAAAATGGAAAAAAAGCGGCTGAAGAACCAGATCTCGTTTGACTGCAACTGTAAGGAAAAAAATGAAAATCGATGCTGTAATCAGCGCCAGCCCATTGCCGCGAAGGGTCTGGCGAAGCAGTCTTTCAATCGGATCGGTAAACATTGCAAGTGAATAGATTGCCATGAAGGACAAAACGAAGCTAGGCTCAGTCAATTGCAATGGGCTCATAAACAAAATATATGCCGCGGCAACCGAGAGTGAAAAGACGATCGACATCCTGAAGCCTGAATCTTTGAGATAAGCCCTGGATAGCACGAACAGGCTATTCATAAGGGCAGCTCGAACCGCGGAGCTTGGCCAGCCGACGATCAGGGCAAAGGTGAAAAGAAAGAAAACGATAATCGGGCCAAAGACTTTCGGTGGAACGCGGAACACGGTGAAGATGCCGAAAAAGAGCCCGGCGATGATAGTGACATGCAAACCTGAAACGGCCAGAACGTGCGAAACCCCTGTTTTTCGGAACTCAGTTGTGATGATGTTCGGAAGCCCGCCCCTCAGCCCGAGCATGACCCCTCCGAGGAAAGAGGACTCGGGGTATGGCATGGTCTGTTTGACGACCTTCAAAAACTCCATCCGCAGGTATAAGGCGAATCGATACCACCGTGAGCCGTCCGGGTTTTCGCCCAGGATATTGATCTTTCCTGATTTCTCGGTCAGGCGGATCGTGCGAAAGATTCCCTGGTTGCGCAGGAACTTCTGGTAATCGAGACTTCCCGGGTTCCGCCTGGCGGAGGCTTTGTTGAACTGGCCGATAAGCTCGACGGTCTGGTTGAATTTGACCTTTCGGAATGCCTCGGTTTCCTGGTAGACCATGGCCATTACCAGACCGCCATCGACAGGGTTTTCCACCTCTTCGGGCTCGTCCGGAATAGTGTATCCACCGGATGCGTTTGATGTTTCGGCGCCCGCCGCCTCGGGGGCGGGTTCTTCGATGGCGCCCTTTTTCTTGCGTCTTCCCCTGCCTTTTTTGGGTTTGCGATCTTTGAAATTTGACGTTCTGACCAATTTCTGCACCAGTCGCGGTTTGACCTTCACTTCAAGGTAATCGTTTTTGAGGTTGGGTTCCTCGACGATTTCACCGACAACTCTGAACTTTGTCCATGGATCGCCGCCTTCCATTAGCTTGTCGATATGGTTCGGCCCCGTGGAATAGATGACGGCCGAATACTGGTAGATGCCGAAGCAGCAAAACGTTCCGAGAAGGAACATGATCGTCAGAACGGGAACGGATTCTTCCTCTTTGAGGAGGCTGGAAATGTTCCCTTCGCGCAGGGCCAAGGCATTTCTTTGCCAGAAAGGAATGAACGCCCCAACCCCCAGAAACACGCTCAAGAGCAGAAAAAATGCCCCTCCGTGGATGTCGAGAAGCGCCGACAGTGCCATGCCGGAGATATATGAAAGCGTGAAAAGAATGAAATAGACCATCAGGAGTCCTGGCGAGAATCGGCTGGTTTTCGATTCAGCAGCGGAACGCCCGAAACACCGTTCCTGAAAAGCGGAGATCCAAATTTCGCCACGTCAATCTTTCTCGGACGTTACTTCTACATGCTGGTAATAATCTTCATTTGAGATGGTGATCTGTTCGATCCGGTAATCGTTCTTGACGAGAAGGACGAACATTCCGACAACGAGGGTTGTAAGGATAAGACCGACAAGAAACATGGTTCCCCGATTGTCCTCTGCCAAGTTGCCTTCCTAATCGCTGATTGCGGCCCAGACGTTGGTAGTGCGGACCCAATCTTTAAAAAGATTGAAGAATTTTTCGAAATTCAAGCTCGTGATTTGGCGGAAAGCGGTCTCTGATTCCATATCCTCGAACGCGCCCATCAACGTTGAATATTTTTTGAAAAACTTGTTTGAAAAATTGGACAGAAAATACCTCGCCATGAAAAAAGATTGATGAATCGCCAGTTCGCGCCGATTGGGATCGGAAATCAGATACAGGCTTTTGACCATTACTGACGGTTTTATGAGTTGATCGGCCCTGAAGGCCTCTTTGCAGATTTTCCAGCCTCCGACGAGGTAATCCTTCGAATCGGTGCGTAGCTTCGACGGGATCTGAAGACAGATTCCATCCCTGAGCCACGAAGGTGTGCGGTATGTCTTCAGGCCTATCTCACGCTCTTTCACCGCATTATCGAACAGCATGTAGCAAATGTTGCGAACGGTGTCAATGCCGGGCATTTTTGTTAGTTGAGGGTCACTGAGCATGACGGCACTCTCTTCGGCCAGGATCCGGAAGGTCTCACCCACTGCCATCGGCCGCTGGGAAACCCGCTCAATGGTTGAAGTGTCGGGATAGATGAAAATTTCCGCTTCCGGAGGGGCATCGAGACAAAATAGTTGTTCGAGTTGGGGAGTTGCTTTGTCGAGGGAGTTGAGGATTTCCTCGGCATGGACGCTGTTTTGGATATTGAAATAGACCCGATACCCTTTTATTTCAAATTTCTGGTTCAAAGGCTCAATAATATATTTCGACATGCTGTTCCCCCGTTTACGAAGGAATATACCACAGCCGGCAGGCCTGTTCAAGCTTGTCCAAGGTTGTCCAGGGTTGTCCAGGCATGCTTGTCCAAGCATACTCTCTTGCTTATTGCCGAAGGAAAAACACGTCTCCCAGACTTTCTGTTATCTCGAGCTCAACCTAACAGGAAATCCGATCGAAATAAATTGACACTGTAGCAAGCTGACGGAGAAAAACCTGGTGAAACTGTCATTGCGAGCGCAGCGAAGCAATCTCGTGAACGGGAAGGGATTGCTTCGTCGCTGCGCTCCTCGCAATGACAGATTGAAAGGCAGTTTATCGGTCAAATTGCTACAGTCTCCAATTTTCGGTGGTGCCCCACGCTAACTGATACCGAATTGTATCATCTCAATAATCCGGGGGAGGCATGAGAGCGCACTGGAGGGCGC
>MNYA01000136.1:0-1614 GCA_001872985.1 bacterium CG2_30_54_10
GCAGCGGCTGGAAGCCGCTGCCACTTTTTCGCTGGATTCCGACAGAACATTTCAAAGCAGGCATTGAAACATGAATTTAGTGAAGTTTGGCAGCCAACGGTCATGCTGGTCGGTTGCCTGGGCGCGATCGCAGGTTGGGTTTTACGTGGGTTCTTTGCTTCTCCGCTCCAGAAGGGAATTCGCCGGTTCGTCCTGTACTTCACGGGAACCTCGATCATCAACAGCCAGGGTATCACCCAGCTTCTCGGGCTTGTCGAAGAAATCATGTGTGACCGGAAAGAGACGCTGTCGTTTGTCGGCGTTTCTGCCCTGTATCTCGATGCCTTTCGTGCGGTCGGGGTTCTCAAACTCACCAAGGACTTCCCCGATGAAGCAACCGCTCTGAAACAGTGAGGTGACCAAAGAACCATGAACATGAACCTCCAGCCGAAACGCCAGATCGTTTTTTTTTCTTCCGGTACTGACGGTTTTTTTTCCCCTTGTGCTGATGCTAAACACCGGCTGCGGAAAGAAGCCATCATCCGAACCTACATCGGGTAAAGGGGAAGCTCTGTATTGGGTCAAGGCCCCCGAAAAAACCACAGTGGTTCTTGACCGCACGGGCAAACGCTCCGAACTCAGCCTTCCGCCGGAATATAGCCTTTACGATTCCGACATCATTGAAAACACCGGCAAGAAGCCCGCCATCGTCCATGAGATCAAGAAGGGGCACAAATTCACGCTCGCCCCTTCGGCCCGGGTCAAGCTCAACGACCAGATGCTTACCCTTTATCAGGGTGGAACCCGGTTCGAGTTCAAGAAGGTTCACGGTGAATTCAAGGTTGTCCTTCCAAATAGCGTCAGTCTCGGGATTCGCGGTACCGATTTCGTGGTAGTCCTGAACCCTGACGGCCAGTCGGTTGTAAAAATGCTCGAGGGGGAGATAATCATCACCCAGGAGGGAAAAGGCACCCCCCTCAAGACGCCTGAGTCGGCGCTGATCGGCCCAGCTTCCGCGCCCGTAAAGATTTTCACCGATCCTGACAAGCTTCCTGCCGGCCTGCTCCCGGAAAGCGTTTCGGACTTCCTTGGCCTGGGAAGTGATTCCAAAACCATGGAGGGGACGAGGCAAAGCCATTACTGATGCCGATCGGTCCGCCGCCCCTGAAAGTTTGATAAGCAGAGAGGGTTCAATGAGACTTTCCAGAAATGGATTTGCCATTGCCATGGTTGTCGGGTTTGCCGCGTTCATGGCGATCATCGTGTTCGCCTACATGCGCTTGTCGAGCGCCGAGATGCGTTTCACCCAGCAAAGCGCGCTCCAAAAGCAGGCTGCCATGCTGGCTTTCTCAGGAATCAACGTCGCCGAGATGGCCCTGGCCAAAGGCCGATGGTATCAGCCCCCCTACCGCCAACCCATTGACGTGGACAAGAACGGCACGATCACGCGTGGAGAGGCGGAATCCTCCTCGCTGATTCCCAGGCCCAACTTTACAAACCTCGATTTCCCGCCAGCCAAAGGCGAAGAAGGGAAGATCCGGGTGTACTTCCAGGAGGTCGCCAAGAAGAACGTCACCCTCACCGGCAACCTGCTCTATTCTCGTTTCGGCTTGCAGACCGCGGATCTTTTGGATC
>MNYA01000136.1:1623-4938 GCA_001872985.1 bacterium CG2_30_54_10
GGTCTATTCGATCGGCGAGTTCCGCGGCGAGCGGGTCATGGTCTACGGAAAATTCATCATGAGCCCCTCGCCCCTCCTGAACACCCCCGATATCGAACTTGCCTCCAGTTCCTCGGTTCCCAAATCCATCTACCGGGTTCAGGTCGATCCGCCTCAGCTGGTCAAAGAGCAGATCGCCCAAGGATACACACCCTTTCAGAACGGCATCATCAAAGAGGTCTTCGTGAAGCCCGGCGACCAGATCGGTCCCAACGACACCCTATTCAGGATCGGCGACGACGAGCCGTCCCACAAGAAGGAGGGCTGGCTCGCCACCCAGGAGGCCAACCCGAAGGGGGCCGTTCACGGCAAGATAACCTCAATGACGAATCCGGCCACCGGGGCGCCCTGGAAGGTCGGCGACAAGGTCGTTCTTCCCTGTGAAATGGCCATCATCGAAGAAGATTCAAATGTCGGAAGCGACATCCCAAGCCAGACCCTGAAGCGCATGGTGATGATCCTTCAGATTCCAAACGACCTTTTTGCAAAGTATGACCTCGACGACAGCGCGGAAACCTACCAGGTCCTCAACCGCATTGGATCCTACACCCGCGGAATCGCTCGCGAGTATGTCCTCAGATCGGCCGACAAGGATGTGTTTGAATCCAAGGTTCCAACCACGTTCCAGGCAGCTTTTCCCTCGACAGGCCCGGCCGGAACGAATGTTCCCGATACCAGGATCATCCAGGTGCTCGACAGCATCGGGTCTCTCAAAGCCGTCGATTACAACAAGGCCGGCAATACCTTCATCGTCGATATGCTTAAGAACTGGCGCCCTCGCGGATTCGACCTGGCCCCCGAGGAGGTCGATAACATCCAGAATCTCGCGTCCTTCGCCTTGGGCGTGAAAGAAACCGACCCCCGCGAGACCTGCAAGGACATCTTCACCATCTGCCAGGAATTCTCTGAATGGAAAATGGCATCCCCCCTGCCCTCGCCCGATCGGGGGGCCAACAACTGGAGTATTTTCTCCGCCTGGGTTCCCCGATATTCCGGCCCCGACGGCTTCCCCGACCGGTATCCGTTGCGACCGATCTGGGATTACTTCGAGAAGACGCTGGCCCGGACAATCCGCGAACAGCTTTATCCCAACAGCCCGGTGGCGAACACAACTCCGCCTTACATTTTCAGCCCGGCCGGTTTTAAAAATCCGACCGACGAGTTTCTCAACTTTCGCAACTTCGACGGGCGCTATTCCCCTTATGGATCCAAGGCTGATGGCGGGTTTGAGTCGTTCATCGGCAACACCCCTCCCGAGGAGTTCGTCCGAAAGATGTCGATTCTGAAGAACGCCGCCAAGCGCGTTACATTCACCTTCCTGCGATGGATTCCCTGGCAAGACTGGGATTACCAGGACATGATCAATGATTATCTGAACGGAAACACCCTTACCCACGAGAATGTCGTCGGTTTCGATCCGGCGAACTATTGGCCCTGGTGGGGCGACCAGCGGCAGATTGTCAAGGATCAGGGAAAATTCAGCGACCCCCGGGCGAAAGCCAAATACGGCAGCGACACTTTCGGCGCCAAGGGGTGGCCCGACCAGCTTCGAAACCCAAGGGGCGATCCCAGTGGGACACATATAGACCCTGGGTCAATCAGGCCCGTAGACTTGGTTTCCGAGGTGGACGTCCCCTACACCTACGAGCTGAAACTCAAGAACGGAACAGGCATCAGAACCCGTCTCGACTACCTGCTCGACTATTTCCGGAAATACTACGACGAGCCCGAACTGAACCCGGACGGAAAGAAAATCCGGGGCGCCAACGAACAGACCGACACCCCCCAGGTGCCCGGCCCCCCCGATCTGCTAGGTGCGGCCTACACCGGGTTGAGTTCCTGATGAAGCGGGGATTCGTCCTCATCGAGGCCTTGGTAGCCGTGCTGCTGTTTGCCGTGATCTGTTTTCCATTGTACAAGCTGTATTTTCAGACAGGCCTTGGCCAGCAGCGGATGGTGCGCGACTTTCTTGCCGTAACCAATGTTTCAGAAAAGATCCTCAACCGGATCGACCACCAACTTGAGAAAACGAAGAAAGCCCTGGACCCGCTTGGCAAGGATGTTACAGCGGAAGTCCTCCTTGGACTCCAGGAGTCGGGAGACTGGTCCTTCCTGGGCCAAGCCTTCGCCGATGACTCGGGGCGGCTCGCAATCCGGTATATCCCAGTCATCAAGTCTGAAGTGGAATTTCGCGGGTTTTCCCTCGACGATTCGGCTGTCCCGTCCGATCATCGGACAAACAATCCCCAGCTCCTTAAAGCGGTGCTGGACAGTATCAACAAACGCAGCCTGCTCGAGACGGTCGATTCCCGTTGGCTGGATACCGAGCAGCTCAAGCACGGGTTCAAGCTGAACTACATCCGCACCCTCAAACCGGAATTCTGAGGCATACCGCCATGAATACCGCCACGCAATATCCCGGACGACGACGACGGGGAGTCACCTTCGTCGAACTCATGGTCTACATGGTCATTTTCACCCTGGTCGCCGGGTTCGTGCTGCAATTGGTCTGGGGAGGCCGCAAAGCCGATGAGGGCAGGAAAAGACTGGGTATCTTCCAGGATCTGCGCATCAGTTCGCTGAAGGTTAACCGATCTCTTTCCCAAGCAACCCGAATCCTGTTTCCTCCCGCTGATGGCAAGCCGTATCACCAGATCGTCTACCTTTCAGAGCGGGGAGAATTGATGGTGCTTTTTCTCAACGACAAAGACAACCTGTATCTTATGAACTACGATGCCGTCAAAAAGAACCAAGAGCAGCCCGCCTTGCTTGCACGACGGACGATGGAGTTCAACGCCTCCCGCCCCCCCGGCACGCAGGACTACCTCCAATATCTGGCGCGTTTAAAGGACGAGCGCGGCGTGGAGTTCGCCCTGACCGACGGCATCCTTGTCCGCAACATAATGCGTTAGTGCGGGGTAAAATCCGGTTTATGAAACGAAATGAAGTGTTGGCAATTTTGAAATCTTTATTGAGCGAATGAGTTTAACGGTCTGAAGTTAAACTGCCTAAAACATCGATCAGATCAATGTTTTGCTCAGTCATCGATTGCCATCATGAAAATCTTCCAAGGTGTCTGTTGGAGCAAGGTTTCGAGGCATTCGCTTCAGAAGGCTAAGCACTTACCCTGGCGAAAGAGATCTCTTCCTTCGGTCGAAATGACAGCATCGTTCGTCATTCCGAACGAATGTGAGGAATCTCCCTAAATGTTGAGAATCAGCTAATGCCCCTTCTTTTTGAGCAGATACGAAAATTCGGGTGAATGGGTATCCCTTT
>MNYA01000238.1 GCA_001872985.1 bacterium CG2_30_54_10
GGGTGGGTTTAGATCTCTCCCTTCGGTCGAGTTGGCAACTAATCATTGCGGATGGCGGCCAATTCAGGGGGTCAACGTGTTTCCGCATGACCTTTTTTGGGGAATGCACCGTATCTGCTCAAAAAGGAGGGGCATTAGCTGATTCTCAACATAAAGCGAGATTCCTCACATTTGTTCGGAATGATAAACAATGCTGTCATTTCGACCGAAGGGAGGAGTCTCTTGCGCCAGGAATCATTGAGTTTCCCCGAATTATTGAGTAGATACAATGCACGTATCTCCTCAATAATTCTGGGGAACCGCGAGAGCGAAGCGGAGGGCGCACAGCGCCCGACCGCGGGGAGTGAGACCCGCGAATTCACTTCGCGTGTCGAGAGGGGGCGCGTGCCCCCTCTTTTTGAGAAGCTACCAATGCACTTTTCTTCGGCTGAAAAATTTCCCTGCGCTTTTGCATAATGTCTTGCCTCAATTTCACAATCGAACGAGTGTCCAGCGGCTCCAAGGCGCGAGCGGGGAAGTTTCAGACACCCCATGGGTTGGTCCAAACTCCGCTTTTCATGCCGGTCGGCACGAGTGCAACCGTAAAAGGGCAGACCGTTGAAAGTCTGAAAGCGGCCGGTACAAATGTGCTTCTTGCTAATACCTATCACCTCCTTTTGCGGCCCGGTCTTGAAGTATTTCGAAAATTCGGCGGCATTCACCGTTTCATGAACTGGGATCGCCCCGTTCTCACCGACTCGGGCGGATTTCAAATTTTTTCCCTTCCTGATTCGAGGGAGATGAATGAATCGGGCGCCCGGTTTCAAAGTTATATTGATGGAAAAACTTTTCTTCTTTCGCCTGAATCCAGTATAGAAATGCAGGAGGCCATCGGGAGCGACATCATGATGGCGCTCGATCAATGCATCGCTTCCACTGCTCCATTCGATCAGGCCAAAGCCGCCATGGAACTCACGCATCGTTGGGCTGAGCGCTCGCTTCGGGCCAGAACAAACTCTTCAGCTCTGTTCGGAATCATTCAAGGAGCCTGTCATTCCGAACTTCGGAAGCAAAGTGCCGGCTTTTTGAGCGACCTTTCGTTCGACGGTCTGGCCATCGGAGGTCTGGCCGTGGGAGAGGCTCCCACCGAGCGCTACGAATTCACCGGGCTCGTTACCGACAATCTTCCACATAATCTTCCTCGCTATCTCATGGGGGTCGGAACACCAATCGATATTCTCGAGGCCGTTCATCGAGGTGTCGACATGTTCGACTGCATCATCCCATCACAGTTTGCGCACCGGGGAGTCGCCTTTACTTCACGCGGAAAACTCCAGTGCCGCCGCACCGTCCACAAATTTTCCGAACAGCCAATCGATGCCCAATGCGATTGCCAGGCATGCAAGAGCTACTCGCGTGCCTACATTCATCATCTTGTAAAGGCGGATGAATCCTTGGGTTGCTATCTTTTGACCTGTCACAATTTGACCTTTTACCATCGTCTGATGAACCAGATTCGAGAGAGTATTTTGAATGATGACTTTCTTTCTTTTTATGAAAGAATGCGTCCGGCGCTTGTCCGAATCGATGAAGATAACCCTGGCCGTCCCCCGAAAAAGGCCAGGGTTTATCGTCCTTCCCGGTTGGGAGATTACGAGGTCTGCAGCTTTCCTGAAGGTTTCTCGAGTATTCGTCAAATCAGTTCCGGTGAGGTGATGCACTCGGTAAATCGCCCAAGTGACGAAGCAAACAAACTCTATGTAGAGCAGTCGCATCTCGCATCCCGTCTATTGAACGACCAAAACCTCGAAGGCGATCTGGTGGTCTGGGACGTCGGACTTGGCGCTGCCTACAATGCAATGGCTACCCTCAACTGCTTTGAAAAAATATATGCGGGAAAACGGGAAAATCCGCTCCGACCTCTTCGACCTCTTCGGATGGTGAGTTTTGAATCCGATCTAGACCCGCTCAAACTTGCCTGTAAAGATACCTTCCGTTTCCCACACCTGCGCCATGGTGCTCCTCACCAGATTCTCGAACGCGGAAAGTGGGAACATCCGTCAGGGCTTTTTTCCTGGGAACTGCTCGAAGGTGATTTCCTACATTTCTTTGAATCAGCAAAAGTTCCCGGGCTGATTTTCTACGATCCATTCTCGTACAAGACAAACTCCGCGCTTTGGACATCCGAGACCTTTTCGCGAATCTTTTCCTGCTGCTTTTCCTCGAACACCGAACTTTACACTTACTCTTCTTCAACTGCCGTCCGAGTTTCACTCTTGAGCGCGAATTTCTACGTCGCGGAAGGAGTCGGAACAGGGCCGAAGGCAGACACCACCATCGCTTTCACTATGGCGAAAGGAGCTGAAATCCACCCATCTTCACCCCGCCTCTTGGGTTTTGATTGGCTCATCCGATGGAGACGAAGTGAATCCAAATTTCCGCCTGGTCTTTCAATCGAAGATAAAACCAGACTGGAAAAACGCATCGAAAACCATCCTCAATTTGCGATTGTTCCAACGCTCCGATAAATCTGGCGCAACGATTTCGTATCTGTAGGAGAAAAACATGCTTTTCATTCGACGTATCAGTCCCTTTCAATTTGTCCTGGCCCTTGCAATCACCGCTCTTCTCCTCGCCGGCGGGGCCTTGTTCCTCTTTTTCCAGGATCACCGGGAAAAGGCGGCCATCACTTCCGAGGACGTTTTCATCGCATTGTCACAGGGAGACATGACCCGAATCACATTCTGCCTCAAGGCTAAGCCGGAGTTGGCGAACGCCCGCGACAAAAATGGGCGTGCGCCGCTGCATATCGCCGCGGAAAAGAACATGGCGGATACTGCGCTTCTTCTTCTCAACATGGGCGCCGATCCCGCTCTCAAGGATCAGGAGGGAAAGACGGCAGCGGACATCGCAAAGGAGAAGGGGGCGAATTCCGTTTCCGCGGTTCTGCGAGGGAAAGCGGAAGGAAAGTAACCCGAATAATTTTGCAAGTAACTTCCCAAAAGAAGGGGCGGGCGCTTTGCCCCCTTCGCTCTGCATTCATGTTTCCCGCGAATTATTGAGCTGATACTTGCCAGGAACCTTTGGTGGAAACAAAAAAAATTTTGATATATAATTCTTTGCCGGAAGGTCAATGAGAAAACCGAAGGCACATCTTTCCAAAGTGGTGTCCCTCTGATCAGGTCTAAAAAGTTTTGGGGAATTCTTCTCAGCCTGTTTTTCCTTTGGCTTGCCTTGCGGAAAGTAGATTGGGTCAGCATTCCACAGATTCTGGTCACCGCCGATCCGCTTTTTTTTGTTTTGCTCCTGGTCAGTATTACAGTGGAACAGCTCATTCGGGCCTGGCGGTGGCAGCTCATTCTTAAAGGACACGCAGTTCCATTTTGGGAATCCTACAGAGGGCTTTTGCTTGGATATTTTTTTAACAACGTTCTTCCGGCAAGAGCCGGCGAATTCATTCGCGCCGGATATCTTGGGCGGAAGGGCATCCTGAGCTCGTCGGAAGCCTTCGGTTCAGTGGTTCTTGAGAGGTTCGCCGACGGAATCGTCGTGGTCTGCTTCATTTTCGCTTCCTTGGTTCTCTTTCCGGTCAGCCCGGTCATCCGGCAGGCCGGATATTCGGCGATGGTCTTTTATTTCCTTGTCCTGATAGCGATTATTTTTCTTCAGTTTCGCAAGGAATGGATGGGCCGGGTTACCAGTTTTTTCCTGGGTTTTCTACCGGAGCGTTTCCGTGAGCGGGCGGTTACGGCTCAGGATTCTTTTATCGGGGGACTTGGCCTTATCAGGGACCCAAGCCGATTTCTGCTTGTCGTGGTGGTTTCCTTCGTGGCCTGGAGTGCTTCGGTGTTCTCTTACTATCTGGCCCTGAAAATTTTCCACCTTCCTCTTGGATTAGATGCGGCAATCCTGCTCATCGCCGTTCTTTCGCTTGGAGCGATGATTCCATCCAGCCCGGGAATGATAGGGATTTTCGAGTATTGTTGCATGTTGGTTCTTTCCGATATGCTTCAGGTTCAGCGAGAGGTGGCCGCTTCCTTCGGCCTTTTCACTCATTTCGTTTCGTACGTCTACATCCTTGCGATTGGAATCGCCATTCTCGCCTGTGAAAATCTTTCGTTCCATGAGCTTCAGAGCCACCCCCGCTGAATCCGAAAAATAAGCGAAGGATTTTCTCCCCTTCCGAATCTCAACTCCGGCGCCCTGCCTGCCGATACGTAGGATGAGATTACCAGGAGGTCGGCCCATGAGTGTCTCTCAGATCAAACCTCGGCCAACCCAGCAACGTGGGTTGTTTTTGTTCTTCGTGGTCGGGTTGTTCCTTTTGCAAATCGCCTTTGCATATACAATTCACGGGGATATCGGGCCACAATTCCCTGTCCCTTCCGGGGTGGAACGGTCTGCCCCCGAAGCCCTTTTGGGGCATATTGACACGCTCCTGTCATGCGAACCCCCGGCGAAACCCGCCTGCAGGCCGCGGCCAGAAACCGCACCCGCTGCCGCGAGCCGCAAGGTCATCGACGGGGTCAGCCCCGTCTCAGCTCTTGCCAAGCCGGCCAAAACCATTCTGACCCCTTCCTATGATGGAAATTCGGGCCGTTTCGCTGAATACCTCATCGAGAAGGGCGACACTCTTGATTCGATTGCCCGAAAGCTCTATGGAAACTCACTAATGGTTGTCCACCTGGTTCGCCTGAATAGAATCAAGGATTACAAAGGCCTGCAGCTTGGAAACAAGCTTATGATCCCGCGTCTCGGACTCAAATCAACCGTCGCTCCAAAATAAGGTTGGTTTCAAGGCACCTGATGATACCGACTTCCCTTCGCTCCCTCAATATTCTCTGCATCGTCGGATACTTGGCTTTCATGAGCCTTGCCATCGATTCTTCGGTGGTCGATGCTTTGGTATTCTATGTTTCCGAAATGGACGGCCACGAGGTCTTTTCCACCGGAAACATCCAGGCTACCGCGTTGCGTGGCGCCAAAACGGGGAAAACTGCTCTCGTCGCGCTACAATTCAAAAGTTCTCCGGCTTCGGCCCCTGCCCAGATACTCGCTCCTGCTCCTGCTCCTGCTGCTGATCGTGCTTCCGCTCCCATTCCCGCTCCCATTCCCGCTCCCATTCCTGCTCTCGTTCCTGCTCTCGCTCTCGCTTCTGCTCCCGCCCCTGCTCCCGGGTTTGCTCCTGCCTCGGCTCGCGTGCCGCAGACAATTGCTCTCACTGGCCGAATGGAGCCTGCTTTTGTGGGCAAGGCTGGGGAGCCTCGGGTTCCCCACGCGCTTGAAAACGCAGAGCCTGGAAAGACCGATGAAATTGCTCTGATCGAGCATTCCGGTCATTCAGATACCTTTACCGCTCCGACCCCCGACCCAAAATCAAAGGATGAGGCAGGGGAGGATGACAGTGGTAGTGAGAGCGATGGCGAAGGCGAGGCCGAAGGGGAGGGCGAGCAAAACAGGCATGCGGCGGGGTCTGCTGAGCCCGTTGAGCCCGCTGGGCCCGCTGAATCTGCCGCTCCCGCTGAACCGGCCAATGAGAAAAACCCCGCGGCTGCTGTTGTGCGAAAGCCCGCATCGGCTCAAATGCCCGCATTGCTGAATGCCCCATTTTCCCAAAACCTGGTAATGGCAGCTCCGGCGCCCCTCTCAGAACCGGCGATTGTGGCGGTTCCAATTAAACCGACAACGTCAACGATTGTCCCCGGGAAATTCGTCGAAAACCCCAGCATTCTGACGATCCTAAAAGCGCTTCCCGAGCGTGCGTGGGCCTATAACCCGCTTCTGGAACGCTTCGTAGTTCGTTACGATTCTGAAATCACGATCGTATTGACGATTCGTCCCGCCCTTCAGAGCGCTCTTGAAAAAGTATTTACCGCTAACTCATGTAAGCTTGGTGCGGGAATTATTCAGGATCCCACCACCGGAGCTGTCTTGGCAATGACTTCCTTCGATGGTTCGCGTCCAATTTCACCTGCCGCCTCTGAGTTCAAAACCCACAACTGGGCTCTAAAACCGACTTTTCCGATTGCGTCTTTGTTCAAGATTATTACGGCGTCAGCCGGTATCGAGAAACGGAAAGTCATTCCGGCAAGCTCTATTAAGTTGGGACGGCGCTGGAAAATGTGCTTGTGGGAAGCGTTCGCCAAGTCTCACAACGGCGTTTTCGGAATCGTCGGCCGCGCGGTGGGCTGGCAGGTTCTGCAAGCCTACGCCAATGCTTTCGGCTTCAATAAGCCCTTCTACTTCGATCTTCCCGTGGAGAAATCGGTCGCCGAAATCCCCGCTAACCCTTTCAAACTTGGAGAAGCAGCTGCCGGGCTAAATCGAAATTTCGAAGTCAGTCCGATCCATGTGGCCTCCATCGTTTCCACCGTTCTCAACCGTGGCCGGCAGATGAAACCCTACCTCGTGGATTACGTAATGCGTGGAAACAAAGTCATTTTCCGTCGCAAACCCTTCCCCGTTGCCCAGCCGATCTCAGCCTGGGGCGCTCTTCAGATCTACGAAATGATGAAAACCACAACCACTCACGGTACGGGAAAACGCGGGTTCAACAAGTTCAGCGATTGTCCCGAACTTGCCCGATTTTGCGGGGGAAAAACCGGAACCCTGACCGGAACCAGCCCTCACCTTTTGATTACCTGGTTCGGAGGCTTCACTAAAACAGCCGGCCGCGACTTGTGCATTGTATTCATGGTCGGGCAACCCGGCCAGAGCCAGACCCGCGCATCCACGCTTGCCGGGCGGTTGGCGCACGATCTGTTCACCGGAAACAACCAGAGCAAAACGCGGATGGTTCTGCGTTGAGTATCAGCTCGGTAACTGGAAAAAATCGCGAAAGCAAACCAGAGGGCCTTAAGCACCTGATCCGCAAAGAACGAGATCCGCAAATTGTATCATCTCAATAAGTCGGGGGAAGATTGAAGGCAGACCGGAGGGCGCAAAGCGTGGCTACCAAGATTCGCTATATCCCGGCATTCTGGTGTCATTGCGACCGAAGGGAAAAATCTCTTGCGCCAGAAACCATCGGGTTTCCCCGAATTATTGAGTAGATACGCGAACTCACTTCACATGCCGAAAAAGCACGCAGACCCCCTCTTTTGGGAAGTTACTGCGCTGATTACTTTTTCACTTCTTCCGGGGGGGGGTGGGGGAAACAGCCGGAAGCACTTCGAATTTCCCGGTGATTTCGAACGTGGCGGTTTCTTCGCTGGCGGAAGATTTTTCCAGGCTCGCGGTGATGACATCGCCCAGCTTGAACATCTCACCCTTTAAAATCAACTCGGCAAGCGGATTCTCGATGAACCGGTGAATGGTCCTTCTTAGCGGGCGGGCGCCATACTTCAGGTCGGTGCCCTGGTCGACGAGGAAGGATTTCAGACCGGCATCGAACTCGATCCGCATGTTCAAGGCTTTCACTCGCTCGGCGACTTCGTTCAGCAGGATATCGAGAATCTTCAGGTTGTCTTCCTTGGTGAGCGCACGGAAAACTATAATCTCATCGATCCGGTTCAGAAATTCGGGCGGGAACTTCTTCTCGAGGCTTTTCCGGGTGATCTTTGCCTTTTCGACGTGAGAAAGATCACCCGCCTTCACTTCGCTTTCCTTTTCGGATTTGCCCTCGACACGGAATCCGGGTTTGCTCTGCTCGGCAGTGATGTCTGAAACACCAATATTGGTGGTCATGATAACCACGCATTCACGGAAGGAAATGGCTTCTCCCTTGCTGTCGGTGAGAATTCCCTCATCGAGTAACTGGAGAAGAAGGTTGTGAACTTTCTCGTGGGCTTTTTCGACTTCATCGAAAACGACAACACCGTTGGGCTTGTTTTTCACCGCCTCAGTCAGATAGCCGCCTTCGTTGTGGCCGATATAACCGGGGGGGGCGCCGATCAACTTGGCATATTCATGACTCATGGCGTATTCAGAGCAATCGACGCGAATGAGATCGGTCTCGTTCCCGGTTAGGAATTCGCAAAGTGCTTTGGCAAGCTCAGTCTTGCCGACGCCGGTCTGGCCGACAAATACAAAACTTCCGACCGGACGACGAGGATTCTTGAGACCAACCTTGGCTTTGCGAATTGCCTGGGAAACCGCTGTTACAGCTTCATCCTGGCCGATGATCCGTTTTTTAAGATGGTTTTCGATCTCCATGAAACGCTGATGCTTGGCCTTCTGCTCGCTGGACGCATCAGGCCCCAACATGGGAATCGCGCCCTGCATCTGCGTTTCATCGACCTGAATGGTAACCTCTTTGATATCGAGAGTTGGATTGACCTTAACGCAAAGGTTATACAGCTCTTGTTCGATGATTTCCCCGAGGAGCGGGTATTCGTTGTTCCCGAAGACCAGTGGAGCGATTTCATCGAGATAATTTACCACCGAAGCATTGATGATCAGCCTTTTATACGACTTTTTGTCGGTAATCTTGATGTTTTTGAAAAGCTGCTGCTTTTGCTCGGGAGTGAAGGCCCGAATGGCGACAAACCGGTCGAGAGATTCGCAAAACTTCATTTTGATTCCCGGTGTGGAATCCATTAGAGCCCTCCTGGGGGTTACGTTTTTCTCGTTGACAAGAGGTTTACTACTAGGGTAAAAAAATTGTATCACTAACGATCCTCCGTGGCAACACCCCAAATTTTTTTCCCGTTGGCGGTTCGGTTAAGGAGCATTATGAGTAACTTCTCAATAAAGGGGGACACGCGCCCCCCTTCGCCTCGCGAAGTAAATTCGCGAGGCTCATCTCCCGCGGTCGGGTGCTTTGCGCCCTCCAGTCTGCCTTCATTCTTCCCCCGAATTATTGAGCTGATACCATTATGAGTTCCAGGGAAGCAGAAGAACATTTCGATCGCGGAATCCACTATTTCCGTGGAGGTTTCTTTCCTGCCGCGCTTGCGGAGTTTCGGATGGTTCAAAACCTTGATCCGAATTTCTCCAATATCGCGTTCATCCTTGAAGCCGCGCTGAAAAAGGCCGAGGAGGTAGCTGGGAAACTTGAAGCTTTCATCGAGGAAGAATTCGATCAGCAGGTGATCGAACTCTCCCAGGAGCTCAAGTATGACGGAACCCGGGGTTTCGCCCAGGAAATGGAACACCTGCTTCGCCAGGGCCTTCCTGAAGCCGCCCTCGAAAAACTTCGCCAGGCTGATGCGATCGTTCCTGAATCCAAACCGCTTCTTCTCCTGGCGGCAAGCATTCAGCGCCGCTTAGGACGCTTCGGGGAGGCCGAGCAGACACTGCTGCGTGCCAGGGCTCTTTACCCGCGAGACCCCGAGGTTTTGAACAACCTTGGGAATGTCTACCTTGCTCGTAATCTGTTCCCCCTCGCCGAGGAACAGTTCAAGGAAGCCCGTGCCATAGATCCTGAAAACGAGCACATTCTCAATAATCTCGGGGCTCTGAAAATGCAGAGCTACAATCTCGATGACGCTCAGGAGCTCTTCCAGGATGCCGTAAAACGGAATCCAAAATCCCGGGTTGCCCTTCGGAATCTTGAGAACGTCAAAGCCCGAATTCAGCTACTCGACGAGGAAATCACCCGTTTCCGCAAGGAATTTTATGCCCATCCAACTTTCCTTGACATCGGATTGGCGCTCGGGAAAGCCCTCCTCTTCCGGGGCTTCCACCACGAAGCCCGAAGCCTCCTGACCGAGGTTCTCGATAAGAGCCCGAACCTCATCGGAGCCCATTTCTTCATGGGAACCCTTTTCGAATTGGAAGGTTCGCTCGATAGGTCGATCTTCCACTTTCGCGAAATGGTTGTACGAAAAAAACAGATCGATTGCCCTGAATTCAAGGCCTTCGAGTCGTTTCTAAAGGAAGACTACCAGGAAGAAGCCCTCAACGAGTTGAAAAAAATCGCGGTTCTCGAACTCGACATGGCTGCCAGCCACATCAATCTCGGAATCCGCTATTTTGAAGGCGCTCTCTGGAACGAGGCCCTTCGCCACTTCCAAGAGGCGGAGGTGATAAACGCAAAATATCCCGATGCCTACTACTGGATTGCGATGTGCAAACTCCAACTAGGAAAGAAGGCTGCCGCGGAAAAAGACCTTCTTGCCGCCATTCAAATCAATCCCCGCTATGCCGATGCACATTTCCAGCTCGGAATGCTGCTTCAAAAAAAATCGGTGAAAAAAGCCGCTCAACATCTTCAACAAGCCCTTGATCTCGGCATTCGACCAACCTTCGCCGCCTTGGCAAAAAAGATTCTTCCGGCAAAGGATTCCAAAAAGTGATATTGTCAGTCAAATGACTGATGTGACTCCGCGTTCACTTCCAGGAAAAATATGAGCGTTGTCTCCTGGGGTGTGACCGTCGCGCCTTTTGGCCGCCTGAAGTGGCGGCGGCTTCCCGCTTCCGCCGCGGAGTTTGCTGCGGAGGCTGAAAGCCTCCGCAGCTTTTCGAGCAGGTCACTGTGCCTCCTGCTTTTGACCGCTCCTATTCCCTTCTATAAAACGACCTCAACATGTTTCGAAAGTCGCACCTGTTTGCTGAGGCAACCCCACAATGGATGAAACGGTTTTTTCCTCTAACTTCCCTGCTTTTCCCGGCAAGGCTGAGGATGTCCAGCGCCTTGGGGTCATTCTTCGAAGCAAGAATATTCTCTCCAAAGACGAATGGGAAGCTCTTCGCAAGGATAAACCAAAGCTCGGGGACACGATCCGCGAAGTAGCGCTCCGGGCCTCAACCACCCCCAAACTTTTTGGTGAAATCGAAGCCACTCTTCTCAACATGCCTTTCGTGGATCTTGACGAAACCCAGATCCCCGCGGAGGTCACGAAGCTGTTGAAGGTCAGTTTGATGGTGGAACACCAGATAATCCCCATCAAACTGAATGGCCCGGAGCTTCTCGTCGGGATGGTTTCACCCGCCAATGCCGCGATTCTGACGAGTATACAGGCAGGCGCCCTGACTTTAAGGGCGGCCAAGGTTCTCCTCGATCAATGGCAGAAGAAGATTAACCGACTGACCGAGACGAAAAAAAATGTCGTTCATGTGAAAAAAGGCCCGCGAAAACGGCTGGGCGACATTCTGGTCGAATCAAAATACGTCACCGCTGAACAGATGAAGGAAGCCATCGAAGGCGCCAAAAAGGATAAAGTCCGGATGGGGGCCTACCTCGTCAAAAAAAGCTTTTTGTCAAACAAGCAGCTTTCGATTGCTCTTTCCAAACAGTTCGATATTCCATTCATCGATCTTGATAAAAGTCTCGTCGACCCGGTTCTTGCGACCCTTCTTCCGAAGAAACTCTGTTACGATCAGATCCTTTGCCCGGTAAAAAGGGAAGAAGGAAAACTCGTTTTGGCAATGACCGATCCTACAGATATCATCACGATCGACCACGTCGAGATGATGACCGGAATGCGGATCTCTGCTGTAGTCAGTTCTGAACTTTCCATCATGGCCGCTCTTGGAAAACTTTACGGGGAAAGCATCGATTCATTGGCCGATCAGGTCGGCGGTGCGGCAAAAGCCGATGAGGGCGCCGACGCACTCGGCGATATGAGCGAAAACGATGCTCCGATCATCAAACTGGTCAACTTGTTTTTTACGGCCGCTATGCAGACCGGCGTTTCAGATATTCACATCGAACCGTTCGAGTCCGAACTCCGAATCCGCTTCCGAAAAGATGGAATGCTCAAAATGTACATGACTCCGGCTCGCTCCGCGCACGCCGGTGTGGTAAGCCGAATCAAAGTCATGGCCAACCTCGATATCGCTGAAACCCGGATGCCCCAGGATGGCCGCATAAAGCTGTCCCTCCAGGGCCGTAAGGTTGACATGCGCGTTTCGGTCGTTCCCTGCATCTGGGGAGAGAAAGTCTGCATCCGCCTTCTCGACCAGGGAAATCTGAAGGTCAATCTCCAAGACCTCGGGTTCGAGCCCCACGTGCTCGAAAGGTTCATTGCCGGCGTAAAGCAGGCCAACGGAGTCGTTTTGGTTACCGGCCCTACGGGCTCAGGAAAGACGACAACCCTGTATTCATCGCTCTTCCTGCTGAACAATCCCGCGGTCAATATCATGACAGCTGAAGACCCGGTTGAGTACAACCTCATGGGAATCAACCAGGTGCAGTGTCACGCCGACATCGGCCTCGATTTTTCCGCCGCACTCCGTTCATTCCTTCGCCAGGATCCGAACATCATCATGATCGGGGAAATCCGGGATTTTGAAACGGCAAGTATCGCGATCAAGGCCGCCCTGACCGGACATCTGGTCATCTCGACGCTTCATACCAACGACGCCCCGGCCACGATCGCCAGACTTTTGAACATGGGTATCGAGCCTTTCAGCGTTTCTTCGTCGGTTCGTGTCATCGAGGCACAGCGTCTCGTCCGCCGTATTTGCAAATCCTGTTACACTGAGTACAAGCCTAGCCCGGATATCATTCTGAGCCTTGGAATCGATGATGCTTTGCTGAAAAAGCTTCATGTCGAAAGCATGGATTTGAAAAGCCTCATGTTCGCCAAGGGCACGGGTTGCCCGGAATGCGAGAACACCGGCTACAGGGGGCGCCAGGGAATCTACGAAGTGCTCAACATGTCCCTTCCAATGCGCCAGTTGATCGAGTCAAAAGCTAACACGGAAGACCTTAGAAAGCTCGCTCTTGAGGAGGGAATGCTATCCTTGCGTGAGTCGGCCATTTTCAAGCTTTTGAACAAGAGGACGACTGTCGAAGAAATCCATCGGATGACCCTGGAAGCCGGCGGTGGTAAATCTGGCAAAGGCGGCAAAGACAGCAAAGACGGTGAAGACAGCGAAAGCGCCAAAGGCGGCGGCGGGAAAAGCAAATCGGCTCCGGCTTCCCTCGTCAGCGCGTTTGCATCGGCAGGAATCATCGGAGGCTCTGTTCCGGAGATCGGTGGGCTTACGCACGAAATCGAAGCGTTTCGCCATGTCCTGGAAACCCTCTCAGGCGGAGGATCCGCGATTCCTTCGATCGGAAGTGAGATCTTGAAGCAGAATCTGACCGATCCGCTGGCGAGCATTCAATCGCAGATCCAGTCTGGGTTATCGGGCGGTGATATCAGCAAAGCACTTCCAGCCATCCAGGCGCAGAGCCAGAAGATGGAGTTCAACCTCCAAAATCTGGTTCACCATTTCTCCTCGACCACCTTAAAACCTGTTTCAGGAAACATGAATGAACTGGTCGAATCCGATTTGCTCGGAATGCTCAAGCAGAACGTTATGGTAGCTCGTCTTCTTTCGGGAAGGGCCGATATTGGCCAAGGGCTTAAGATCTCGAAAAACCTTTCGCGAGATCTTCCCCCGATTCTAGTGGATCGTGGCGCGTTCCGGGTGATGGCCACCAATATCATGGTCAACTCGTTGATTGCCATTGCAAAGGGCGGCGAGATCAAGATCATGACTCGACTCAAGCCGAATGCCCGCAACCTGGTCGAGCTGATCGCTTTCGACAATGGTTCCGGAATCCAGACCGATTTGCAATCACGCCTTTTCACCCCTTTCCAGTCTTTCGGAAAAAAGACTCTGGGCCTTGGGTTGGCTGTAGTCAAAAAGCTGATTACAGCCTGCCGTGGACATGTGGCGGTCAAGAGCACCCCCGGCGCAAATACTCTGGTAACGCTGGAGTTCATTGTTCCGGGTTGACACGGCCAGCCGGTTTTTTGTGGATTGGCCCGCTTCTACGGGCACATGGAGGGTTCGATGAGAGTGTCAATTTCTTCAGGCGATGTGCTTCCGCTAACCCTGAGGCATCGAAGGGTAAACTTGTTTGAGCGCATTACTACGCGTGGTGCATGTGGTCGAAATGAGAGAGTAGTCGCAGGCTTCAGCCTGCGCGGGCTTAAGTCCGCGACTACGATGTTTGATGCGCATGAATCGGATTGGGTTGGTAAAATTCAGGCCATAGCGGCCATGATTTTTGCGATTCTGCTTTGGGGGAATGTCTTGATGGCCCAAAATTTGCCGGAGGAGGAAAATCGCCTGGGTGTTGGTGATGGCGGAACGGCATCCACCCTTCGAAGATCGGAAGATATTCTGACCAAGGTCATGGAGCTGCTCGACGCAGAAAACCTCGACTGCCTGAACTGCACATGGAAAGCCGCGGTCGCGGTTCAGGGGGGGGACGTGCTTCAGATCGAGGCTCGGGGGGCTGACCTTCCGCGAATCCGCAATTTCTTTCAAAAATTGAGCGAGAACTGGAATTGGGATCTTCAGTCTTTTACCGCGAAGCCGGCGTTGTCTGATGCTTCCGAACCCCGGATTCAGTTCTCTTGCGAGTTGAGTTTGCTTCCGGGCCATGGGCAAGAGCCGGCGCACGTCACCCCTATTTTTCAGATTCTCGGTCAGATGCCATTTTTCGCAATGTCCGGAAAAACCCCGACAGTTCCCAATCTTTTCGGATGCATTTTCGAACGAGGAAAATCCCCGAGTTTCCAGATCATTGCTCCTGTTCTTGACCAGCTTCTTCAGGTCGTTTCCAGCGGAAACTTTCCCGGTCGTTCCCGTAGTCTTTCAAAGAGCGTCTATCTTGGAACCGATCTTTTCACGTTAGATTTCACCGACCAGTCTGATGGATTGCCCGTTCCAGACATCATCGCGCTTTTCAAGACCGTCGCCGGCGCAGCCGGTTTGCGTGAGATCACGGTTCCGCGCGGCCCGGAAAAGTCCGCCTTGGTTCAGGCAACGATTGATCTAACGGCCTCCCAATGGATTCCGGTCGGGGAGATTTTTTCTGCCGGCTTTGGTTACGACCTTCTGAAAGTGGATGGCAAGGGCGAAACGGCGAACCCCGCCGGGAGCGATCCCTGGACCTGTGTCATTCTTCTTGGAAAGGGCTCGGGGCGGGGCTTTCCTGGAACCGCTATCGGAACAATCCTTGGAGCGGCATGGCCCGCAGCGCTCAAGCCAGGCCTGCGATTTACCTGGCTTCCGACATCATTCAGGCTTTCAGCGCAGGTGGGTGGGGAACCGGATGCGGACGTTCTTCGGCGGATTGCCGAACCCATCGGGTTCTCCTACCTGGGGCCGCAAAGTCGCGAAAGCCTTGACGCAAATGCTATGATAATCGCTTTCTCCCACGGACAGCAGGCCCTCGCTTTGGGAAACCAGCTCACAACGGGAGCCACGAAAAGGGTTGGGGAGATTGTTGATCATGCGGTGACTCCGGATGGGCCGAGAATTAGTGTCAAACTTCTATTTTCGGAGATTCCGGCTTTGATCGACCAACTGCGCGAGGAGAGGGCTTGCATTTCCCAGATGACTCTCGACTGCCATCCTCCCGATCAGCCTGTATTGGCCTATATTCAGACTGAGGGAAACGATGTTCAATCCCGTAGGATCTTTAGGCTGACCGAGTTACTTGTGAGAGCTCCTTTCCCTTGGGATCGTCCCCTGGAAGATATCGGAAAAGGTTTGATTCTCGATGGGTTCACGATTACCGGGGGCGAGGAGTTTCAGGTTCGCGGTTCGACTTTGAAAAGCCGGCAGATTTTCTCCGATTTGTTTCAGCTTCTTCCAAAAGTTGCGGGAGTAAATACGCCCTTCTTTCGTGAGGGGAAATACAGCGACTATCGAGGCGGTCGTCTTATGCGATTTGTCGTCACGGCCAGGTGGAGTGAGCCTGAGAAGCAGGAATAGGTAGAAGTTTCCAGGGAAGGCGATCGCCAAGGGAGACCGCAGATGAACGCAGATTTGGAAAGAAAAGAATTAAATGCAAAACAAATCATGAGGGGAGAACAACCGCCCATTGAGGGCGGGCCTTTTGGCGGTTTGACGACTTTCGGGCCCGCCTTTTGGCAGTGAGATGAAGAGGCTTTTGGACCGTTTTTGGTATCATCTCAATAAGTCGGGGGAAGAGTGAAGGCAGACCGGAGGGCGCAAAGCGCCCGACCGCGGGGGATGAGCCTCGCGAATTCACTTCGCGAGGCGAAGGGGGGCGCGTGCCCCCCTTTTTTGAGAAGTTACCTACAACTTGAGAAAAACCTGTGAAATTGGGGTTTTTTCAAAATCCGATTCGCTTGAAATCTG
>MNYA01000234.1 GCA_001872985.1 bacterium CG2_30_54_10
GCGAGGTTTGCCCGGTCGGACAGGTTCCCGCGCTCACCGCGAGCAAGGTTCGGACATTCTTCGAGTGCCCTCAAAAGTTCGCGCATTATTATGTTTCGCGTTCTGCCGGGAAGCCGGAACCCGCCGAACCTTCGTTTGACCTTATACTCGACCGGGCTCTCCATGACGCCCTCGCTACGTTGCATCGGGATTTCAAACCCGCCCAAGGCGATCCACAAGGGTTCCTTTTTTCGTCGTTCTATCAGGCCATTCCGAAGAACATCCCCGAAGAAATGTCGTTGCTGGTCAAGGAAACCGGTCGGGATCTCCTGCAACTGTATTTCAAAAAGCTTTACCCTCGCTCCCGGACAAAGTTGATTAATGTTATGACCGCGCTTTCAAACGATAGGTTCGAGTATCAGACCACCGTTGACCGAGTCGACGAGGGCCCTGATGGTTTCCTTGAACTTATCGATTACAAGAGCGGAAAAGGACTCAAGGACCAAGGGGAACTGAAGATCGACCCGGTATCCTGCATCACCTGCGCGGTTGCCGATCGAAAATGGCCCGGCAGGGTAAAGAAGTTCACCTTCATGTATTTGCGTGCCGGACAGTCGGTGACAGTCGAGGTTGATGATTTCATGGTCAAGCACGGCCTCGATCTTCTCGAAGATATTTCCGACCGGATCAGGAGGAAAGAGTTCGAGACCCTGGGCGGATATGGTTGCTCGACCTGCCGCGCGGCAAAGCAGTGCCAGTTCCAGGCGCTGACAGCGTCCGTGTCGAAAATTCAGACGTTGAGAGAATGTCCGAGAAAGTACAAATTTCGTTACCTTGAACGGGCGCCTGTTCCTGAAAAGGAGCGCCCTGCCTTGGTGTTGAGCCAGGTGATCCGTGAAACTCTTCGCGATTTTTTCGCGTTGAACAAGCCATCTGATTTCGATCAGTTGTACAAGTATTTCCTGACCCGCATCCCTACGGATATTTCGTTGAGCCTGCAAGCGCGGCAATCGATCGAGGATACCGGGAAGAAGGCGCTGAAACACTTTCTGGAATCATTGAAGGGGAAGCGTCCAAGGGTCAGATCTTTGGCCGATCAAGCGCGGGCCCCTTTTGAGGGTGTTATTCTCACTGCGGGTTTCGACCGGGTTGACATTCTTCCCAACGGAAACTATGAGGTTACGGTTTACAAGACGACGAAAAGGCCGATGACCGTTCACGAGGCAGAGATCGATCTTTCCGGGGTTCTAACGCATACGGTGGCATCGCTGACATGGCCCGGGAAGCTCGAACAGACTAAATTTCTGTATCTGCTTCCCGGTGAAAGGGTTGTTTTCACGCCGTCGTCTCGCGACATTGAGCGGCTGAAACTTGCGGTTTCTGAGTTTATCGAGGAGAACAAAGAAGGTGTTTTCGAAGGTCACCGCAATCCGCTTTGTCCCTATTGCGACTACATCGACCAGTGTGAAGATGCCAGGCGAATGCTTCTCTCGGCGAGCAAGATCAACTCATTCCTGAGCTGCCCTTTGAAATACAAGATGAACTACATAGACCGGGTTCCCAAGGAGCCGCGGCCAACGCCACACCTGAATTTCGACCGATCTATTCATTACGCCCTGCGCGAGTTCCACGAACATTACGATGGAAACATGCGCAAGGTTAACCCGTTTCGGGAGTTATTGAGCAAGCACTGGATCGACGGCGGTTACACGGATTGGGAGGAAGAGGAGCGCTTCAAGACCAGGGGCCTAACCATGCTTGATGAGTATTTCCGCGCGCTCACGGGCGCTGAAAACCCTGTTATGTTCGAGACCTCGGCGCGATGGACATTCGACGATCTCGACCTGGCCGTCCAGATCGACCGTGTGGATGAGCTCCCTGACGGAAAATACGAGATCATCGATTACAAAACCGGGAAGAAGATTCCCGACCAGCGAATCATCCACGAGGACATGGGCCTGATGAACATGTTTTTAGCGGCAAGTCAAAAATGGCCAGGAAAAGTAGCGAAGGTTTCCTATTATTTCATGGCCGCGAACAGGAAGTTCAGCCTATCGCCTGAATTCGAGCACATTGAGGCACACAAGAAGAAGATCAGGAAAATAGTTTCGGAGATCGGCAAGGCGAACTTTAAATCAAACAAAGGCGCGCTTTGTGCCTGGTGCGAATTCTACGGCCCTTGCCCCGAATGGAAGGTCAAGCCCTATCAAGTTGCCGGGGAAGCCCAGGAGGTTTTCAGAAAACGGATAAGGCTCAGTTATTCAAAGATGAGCCTATACATGAACTGCCCGAGAGCTTACAGGCGACTCTATGTCGACCGCGTCCCTCCCAAACCGCAGCCTTTTTTCAGCTTTGGAACAACGATCCACGAGACCTTTGAGATGCTCTACGATCCTTCCAACCCACGTCCCAGGCCGACCCTCGACGAGACACTACGAATCTATGAGGAAGTCAGAAAGTCACACCGGGAAGGCATGGCATCCGAGGAAATCGAGGAAAAATACCGGCAGGATGGCATCCGGCAAGTAACGATGTATTACAATCGTTTCATCAAAGACCGTGAATTCCAGGCGGCGCATGCGATCGAGGAATACTTCGAGCTTCCCTGCGGAAAATACGCGGTAATGACCGGATTCATCGACCGGGTTGACCGTCTTTCTGAGGGAACCTTTGAAATCCTGGATTACAAAACGGAACCAACCGATCGGACGCAGGACGAGGTCGATCACGACAAGCAGCTCAGTATTTATTTCTGGGCCTGCGAGGATGCTCTGGGGATGAAAATCAGTCGGCTTTCATTGTTCATGCTCGACCATGATAAAAAGATCTCAACAACCCGGACCCGCGCGGACATTCCAATGGTTGTTGAAAAAGTCGATGAAACCGCCTTCGCCATGATCAACGAAAAGGAATTTGCCCCCAAGAAAAACAAGTATTGCAAAAGCTGCGATCATCTTCATGACTGCCCGCTCAAGGAGGAGATCCTCAAGGATCGATCGTTAATTTCCATGAAAAAGTTCTAATTGACCGCAAATCGTGAGAGCCGAGTAAACTTGGGTTATCGCCCCGTGACTCAGACTTCCTTGTTTAATGTTCATTATGAGTCTAGCGGTCTGAAGGCAAAATGCCTCAAACGCAGATCGGATCAACGTTACGCCCGCTTCTCGATAATTGGCATGTAAATTTTCCAAAGTGTCTGTTTGAGCGAGGGTTCGAGGTATTCACTTCAGCAGGCTAAACACTTACCCTTTTTTTTGAGCAGATACGAAAATAGGTATCAGCTCAATAATTCGGGGCAAGAA
>MNYA01000386.1 GCA_001872985.1 bacterium CG2_30_54_10
TGACAAGAGCTCCGACGAAGGCGTAACGGACACCTTCAACCGGACCATACCAGGTGACGAGGGTTCCTCCGACTACCGGGCCCAGCGCCATCGGAATTCGCCTGACCAGCGAATGAACGGTTACCCCCATCGTCCGCTTGGATTTCGGCAACACCTCGGCTATTAGCCCCATCGTGGCCGGAAGCGACAAGGCCGACCAGGAAATGAAAAGAACCGATCCAAAAATCACCGCTACCCAGCTCTGCCAAGCGAGAACCATGATATAACCTGCCATGGCAACGAGGTTGAAAACCAGCAAAGATCTTTTTGTCCCGATTCGATCGGCCAGCCATCCTCCAGGAAATGAATAAAGTGCTGAAAGCAGGTTGTCAAGAGCATTCAGAAAGCCGACAACGTAAGCTCCGCCTCCCAAGGCGACGAGATAAACCGGCAGAAAACGCTCCGCCATTTTCTCGCCCATTCCGACAAGAATACACATGGCCAAGACACCGAGGATACTCCGCTCGAGCCCGAAGAATTCTGCAAAGCGCCACCAGCCCGTATTCGGCGAGTTCGAAGGCCGCTCCTGCATTGACAAAGCCGGCGGCGGCGGGGGCAGCGGCGACTGCGACTGCGGCGACGACGAGGGCAGCGGCGATGACGAGGGCGGCGACGGGGGCAGCGGCGACGACGAGGGCGACGGCGGGGACGGGGGCAGCGGCGGCGACGAGGGCACATGCGTTCTCTGTGGCATCTCAAGCTTCTTTGAAAGTCTCGGGGAGGGGCTTCTCCCATGCGAAGAAAATCGCGTCCCCTGGTCGGACCGAGCATGAAAGAACCCCTTCATTCAGGGGAAGTTCAGGCACGAACCCCTTTTTTTCGAGCAGGTTCTTCAAACAATGGACTTCATGCGAGATGTGGATATTGAGATCGATAGTGCAGCCAAGCTCAAGTTCGAGGTTACGATTGAACAGAATCATAAGAACGCTTTTGGCGCCTTTTCTAAGAAAGGCGAATACATCGGAGTTTCCAGTGTCTAAAAGAACGAAGCAGGAAGGGTCGGTCACCTCGACGGTTTGACGAAAATAAGAGCGCAGTTTCAGTATTTTCATGGTCACCCCAACCATGGGATGTTCCCCGTCCCAGGGGAGTGATCCGGGGTCGAACAATGGAAGCGGCTTTCCACGCAATTTCAGAAGGTCGGCGTTTGAAAAATCGAGGCCGGTATTTACCGGCATAGTTTCTCCAAGCTCGAATCCGCCATGAATAAACGGCACCGATTTCGGAAGAAAGGTGTTGACCAGGAAGGCGTAGGTTGCATATTTTTCCCCCCCCGGCCTCCCGGCCGCCCGAGGCGTGTTGTGATTTTCCACGGCGCCGAAAAAGGGAAGCGGGACGCCGCGCACACCAACATGGTCAAGAAGCCCGAGCACCCCTTCTCGCTTGAATTCGACCCACCACGCGTATCCAACAACCGCATTGTAACCTGCATCTACGCTGCTTTGTTCGATTGAAAAATTTTCCGACAGAAAGCAGAAATCCGGATCTTTGCTTCGGGCGGCACTGATGATTTCCTGCATGAGTACAACCGGAACAGCGTGGCCCATATCAACCATTACCCCGTCAATTCCGAAATGATCCTGGTAATAGGGAGCCAGATCTCGAATCCGGTTCCAAAGGTGTCGGTTCGCAAGGTCATTCCGGGCGAGGGCGGTGTCGTACATTCGAATGGTATTGTACGCGATATAGTTGAATCGGGCTTTTTGGGGGTTTTCGTCGTGATACATGCGAAGATAGGTGACGTCACCCCATGGAGGTTGGTTGTCATCGGGGGGCCAGTCTGCGAATGCTCCGGGAATTCGCACAGATACCAGCTTTCCCGTTTCGGGATCAAGACCTTCCCCACGCACCTGGCCGGTTTCATTCAACCGGATGCTTTTTTTCAGCGGGGGAAGCTTAAAAAAGCTACGGTAGTTCTGCGGAGGCGCCGGAAGGTCGCTGTAATCATTCCGTCCAACCTTGCTATTGATGATCTCCAATTCTACGGGGGTGAAAACCGGGTTTCCATACGCTCGCCGGGCGATTTCGGGATCGGCCTCGCCGACTTTGCGATCAACGACTTTTTCATCGATCCAATAGAACCACTCGGGGTGCTCGATAATCCAATCAGAGTCCTTGCTTGCAGTTCGGAAAACGAACTCCACGACTACACGCATTTTAAGGCAGTGGCAAGCTTCGACCAAAGCCATGAACTGCTCGTCCGGAGAAAGGTCGAGAAGCGGGTCAGCCAGGGATGGCTCAAGTTTGTAAGGATTCCTGATCGCATAAGGAGAGCCGAGAACTCCTTTGTTCCCGTCTTTTCCAATGGCGGTCACCGGAAGGAGGTGAATGACCGTGCCCCCGAGGCGCTTGATATGTCCAAGCAAAGCAATGGTTTTGAGAAATGTTCCCGTTTCCCGGATACCTTCAGCATTGAGGGTCGGGTCAACTTTTCCCCCGCCCAAGACCCCGTCTGCGTCATGATCGTAGGCAGTGGTCAACCTGACAAAAACGTTATAAATGGTTTCTTTTACCACCCAGGATCCTGCATTTCCCCCGCGCATCTGAACGTTGATCGACTTAACAGGGTCAATCCCCGGATCCCGGACTGCCTCGATTGCTTCAATGTGGGAGAGGTAAAATTTGGCAGGCTGGACCTCAATCGGAGGGTTGCCATCCAGAGCCTCCGCTCCAAAAGGTGTCCACAATGCTGGAACACGATATCGTCCATTGAAAGGTTTTTCCCCTGCCTTCATCAACTGTTCTTTGACACGGGCCAATGGAGTAATGTTGGCTTTGGTCATGTGGATCTTACCCTCCTTGGACGAGGTAATAGTGAAGATGTGTCCCCCGAAAATAAAATAAAAGGGATCAATTCTACCACATCCCGACTGGAACGCAAGAAAACTTGGATTTGCCTTAAATTCGCATCGGCTCAATAATTCGCGGGAAAACATAAAAGCGGACATGAGATACCAAAGTGCCAGACCGCAGGGAGCGAATACGCGTCATCGGGATAATGCATACTTTTCTCGCAACCGCCTATCTGATCGGGGAAAGCAGCATTCTTCATTTAGCTGCCGGTCCTCAGAAGTAGCTCTACTGGCTCAACGGTTTCTGGAAACCTCTAAAG
>MNYA01000006.1 GCA_001872985.1 bacterium CG2_30_54_10
ATTCCGGGAGTTCGGGGCTGCAGTGGGGTAGGGGAGCAGGGGGACGGCCGGATCTGTTTTCCCTGACGACCGGAGCCCTCGCTATTCAGGAGTCTCTCCAGCTCGATCGGATGATTGGATCCGATAAAATCCCCGGAAAAGCCTCGATTCCGATTGGAAAGTTGGCAGGTCCCCAGGTCAAGTCGCATCCGTTCGTCGAGATGATCGGCACCGGGACTCCGGAATTGTTTCCCATGGATTCGCTTGTTCCGGAAGAATTCTACGCATGCCATTTCACGGACATCAATCGTCAGATCGCTCTTTCCGACCTCATGGACCTTTGGGGAACCTCGCTTCTCCAATCGATGCAGGTCAGTTCGCACGACGCGCGGGTCAAGGAAAAATACCTCGATCAATTGTGCCTCCAGCTTTCTGAGTTGACGCGCCTTTTTGGCGACCAGGTGATCGGTGATCTCATGCTATGCGGATCCGATCCATTTCTGCACGAAGGAACCGACGTTTCGGTTATCCTTGCGATAAAAAACCGTACGCTTTTCGACCTTCAGTTTCGGAAAAACATCGAACTTGCACGGCTGGCCAATCCGGGCGTCAAAGAGGAAACTTTGCGCTACCAGGACGTTCCCATATTGGCGGTCACGAACAAAGATCGGCGTGTCTACTCGTTTTCGTGCGCCCTTGGGGATTTCGCAGTTATTTCGAATTGTCCAAAGAGTCTTGAAATGATGATCGAGGCATGGAAAGGCATGCGGAAATCGCTCGCGAAGGCCGACGATTTCAGATACATGCGTACCATTTTTCGGACCGGTTCAAGTGAAGAGGATTTTTTTCTCTACTTCTCCGATCGGCACATCAGAAATCTGGTTGGACCCGTCTGGAAGATCGCCCGCCAGCGCAGGATGCAATGCATAAGCAGCCTTCGGATCATCCAGAACTCACTTGCGCTGTGGGGCTCTGAGGGTGCTTCCGGAACCCCGACAATCGAGCGACTCAAAGCCGGGTGGTTTATCGAAGAGGCTTATATGAACTGTCCCGAGGGCGGGGATTACTCGATCGATCCGGATTCGGGCGAGCCGGTTTGCAGCAAGCATGGTCGGTTGCGCTATATCGTTCCGATTGTTGAGATGCAGCCCGAACTGGTTTCGGAACCGGAAAAGGCGCAATATGGGCAGTTTGTCAAGGAATACAACAGCTACTGGTCCAAATTCTTCGATCCGATCGGTATTCGTGGGAAGGTCGGGACCGAGGTCGTGCAGCTTGAGACATGCATTCTTCCGCTGATCGAGAACACTGTCTACGACTTGTTTCGTGGCTTCGCGGGTGGAACTCCGGCTAAATTGGCATTTCCCGAGCACCCGCGGACGATCGGGCAATTCATCTGCAAATTGAATCTTCCATACATGCGCGTGGCGGTTCCTGAATCGCGTGGTTCACTCGAACCGGTGGTTCGGCGCACAACGCTGACCGTCGATGAACTTATCGACTCTCTCGGAGACGGCGTTGAGATTGGCCTCGTCGACAGCGCTCCCACATTCAATCTAGTGGTTCCCGAGGGTGCTCCCATGCTTCCTGGGTTGTTGGGGAACCCCGTTGGTCTTCTTGCCGGCAGTTTCGTCCTCGCCGGGTTGAACTTCCCGACCTACGCGGCCGTCGCGGTCAAGAAACCCGCTGCAATGGAGCGGTTCATCTGGGAATGGTTACGCTCGAATCAGGCGGAGAACGAGTTGGATCGGGCAGGCCGACGGTCGTTTTTAGAGATTGAGTTGAACGCCTACAAAGCAAAGCAGGAAGGAAAGGAAATTCCGATCTTCACTCTGGATCTTCTGCTGGTTCTGGTCAGATTCCATTTCTTCTTTGCGATACACGACGGATTCCTTTTGGCTTCCAACCGGCGGGATATTCTTCTCGACCTGCTTGGTTCCGGGGTTGGGAAGTTCGAGGCGGAAGCGAATCTTCTTCTGCGTGTCGTTCCGGAGAGGTTCAAGGAGGTTGCGGATACGAGCCGGCTTCTTTGGCAGGAGCGCATCAGAAAAGCCTGTCTGAACAATCTTGGGTCGTTGTCAGCGTTGTATCATTACCGAGGGATCCTTCCTGCTGACTGGGCGGAGAAGGCTCTTCCGATAATCGGCTACGCGCCTTTCTGCCCATTGAACGGCTTTTACGAGATAGATCCGGTATTTGGCGAGGTTCGCTGTTCCCTTCATGGCTCGCTGGATGAACCACGCCAACCGCTTGAATACGATTCCAAACAACCTTTGCAGGCTTTCTTCAGCAGTTTGAAAGAGGTTGAAAGCTCCCTGCAATTTACCCCCGAAGGCGTGATGACGCGGGTAATCCTTCGCCGATAGACATCAATCCTTTCTTGCAGCCTTGCCCTTCTGTGTCGACCCCGCGGGCGGGTTCACCCTCTTTCGAGAAGCGAGGGTCTGTCTCCTTCGTGGATGACAGCCAGCCGGCAAACGCTCTTCCTGACGAGGGGTGGCCGAATCGGCGTGAATTGGCGTGAATTGGATTGAGCGGAGAGCCGTTCTGTGGTAGAATGCAGATAACTCGCACTAGGGATTGAGCATGAAAGAACAACAACCCAAGATGAAGACCATCGCGCTTTATATTGTGCTATTGATAATTTTCCTGACCGCTTTTACCAACATCGCCAATACGAAGAAGGTCGAGCCGGTCAAGTATTCTGATTTCATCAAGATGCTCCAGGACAAGGATTCCCCTCGCAAGGTGATCAGCATCAAGATCAACGAACGCGAAATCACCGGGCAGATGGTGAGCCGGAATCTCCTTTCGAGCGACAAAGAGGTGGTCCACGCCCAGTTTAAGACCGTGGTCCCGGAAGACCCTGGAATGATGGAAATTCTGCGGACCACAAAGGGAATCAGCATTGAGGCCGAACCACCCGCGCAGATGTCCTGGTGGCTGAACCTGTTGATAAACATATTTCCATTCATCCTCCTTTTCGGAGCGTGGGTCTATATCCTCCAGAAGATGCAGGGTGGCGGGGCGAAAGCCCTCAGCTTCGGCAAAAGCCGCGCCCGGATGGTCGATTCGGCCGAGAAGCGCATCCTTTTCAAGGACGTGGCTGGCGTTGATGAGGCAAGGCAGGATCTCGAAGAAATCGTCGAGTTTCTCAAAGATCCGAAAAAGTTCACCGACCTTG
>MNYA01000197.1 GCA_001872985.1 bacterium CG2_30_54_10
CTCTTTCAATGGGTTGTTATCTCGCCAAAGGAATTCAAACCAATGAAAAAAATAAATCATACCTATGTGTTGATCTCTTTTGCATTATTTATCTTCGCTACCTTCATGGGATGCGCTCAGAACGAAAATAATCCGGTTGAAAACAATCCGATTTCCCCAACAATCATCAATGCGCCTCCGACCCTGGGCGATGCCCAGCTTCATTTCCAAATCGTTTTTCCAGATCGATGGCGCAAGCCCGCGCCGGCAATCCTGGCGACAGGGCAGGCAACCCCGACGGTCACTATCAAGGTGGTCTTGTACAACATCGCCAGCAGTTCGACAACAGTTCTTTCAAAAACAGTCGAAGCCGACTCAAATGGAATTGCGGTAGCCACATTTCCCGACCTTCCCCCCCTTCCAGCGGTCGGAAAATTCTCCATTTTCGGCGGCAACATCGGCGGAGCGGCCAGTTTTTCCGGCAGTATCGACCTCGCCAGTGGGAAAAATGCAATGGTTCTCAGCCCCGACGGCAGCAATGCAACGACCACGATCGTAGCATACGTCATGGAAGAACTTGCCAAGGACACAACTAAATTCGCCTCGGCTCCTCGAAATCTCGTTGCTGCTATCAACACAGCCATTTCCGGTTTGAGCTTTTCTGCATCCACCGTCTACGCCGATGCAAAAACCGCCTTCCTGGCCACCCTCACCAACCTCGTCGTAGGCGGGTCGGCGAAAGAACTAATCATCACCGAAATCGGAACCACTTATTACAGCAATGTCCCCTCCTGGATCGAAATCTACAACAATTCCGACCAGGCGATCGATCTTTCCCAATACATGCTGCGGGCGCAATCGAAGCCCTCGAGGGCCAGCTCCTGGACCTGGTCGAGTCAGAATTACCCGCTTACCCTGAACCTGCCGGCAAGATCGTACGGCCTTCTCATGGCTAATGTCTCGACAACCATTTTCCCCGCCCAACGCACCGAGTTGATCGCCAGCGGCGGTTATGTCTTTTGGTGGCAATCAGATGGTTTCGTGGAACTCCTGAAGGCCGGAGCAACCATCGACTTCGTGAGCTTCGGAGCAGATTCCACTTCCCCCACAACTTCCGGAGCCTGGTCTGGTAATCCCGCAACCCTGATCCCAAGCTCTTCCACAGACTACGGGAAGTCCCTGTCCCGCGCCAAAGATCTCGCTGATACGAACTCCGCCACCGATTGGACGATCAAGCAATTTTCCACGCCCGGTGGTACAAATGATGCCACGAACGACACCGACACCGATCGGGACGGCATTCCTGATGTCTGCGAGGCCGCGGGTGCGACTTTCATCGGCCTGCCGTTGTACGACTGGGGAGCACGCCCGAACCAGACAGACATCTTCATTCATCTCGACTACATGGACTCAACCGACCTTGGAATTTCCCCGCGCAAGGAGGCGCTGGACAATGTTGTGACGGCCATCCACGGCCACGGTTATGAAGTTCATTTCGACATCGGCGACCTCTTCGGTACCGGAATTTCAAACCATAATCTTGATGGAAAATCCCACATGGTTCCATTTGCCAACGGGATGACATTGGGCGAGGTAACCGGCATGGCGAACTTATATAGGTACAAAGCCTCCTATCTTGATATCGCCAAACGCGGGATTTTTCATTATTGCATCTTTGCGAACTCCCAACTCGCCGATGGTTCTCCAAGCTCGAGCACAGGGCTCGGAGAAGTATCGGGAAATGACTTTTTCCTGAGCATGGGAAATAGCAATACGTTTTCAATTGCCGACCAGGAGAGTTTGTTCTATCTCATCAACGAACAAGCTGGTACGCTGATGCATGAACTGGGGCATAACCTGGGCTTGTTGCACGGTGGAAGCGACAGCGTCAACAACAAACCGAATTATCGAAGCATCATGAATTACCTGTACGGTTACGGTTTACCCACCATCGGAAATGTCAGGGAAGGCGATCGCTACTATCACAAGATGTGGAAAACCAGCTTATTTTCACATTTTTCCCCGTTCTATCAGTATTTTTCCACGAGCGGCACGAAACAACTCCACAACAGTCCCTACACGAATACCTTCGTAATGGATTATTCCTCCGGCGGCGGGGGAACGCTGGATGAAACCAACCTTTCTGAAGGCGCGGGGCTCGGTTACAGCCAAAGCGCCGGCGTAGACTGGAACGGAGATGGCGATACCGTAGACATCGTGAGCAAGGACATCAACGTCGATGGCACACTTGGAACCTATTCCGATTTCAACGATTGGGGGAATATCACCATCGTTTTCTCCCGTGAACTCAACGGGGCTCAGAACGGCTTCGGCGGGAAATCCCCACCCGCGCATCATTGCTTCGCCGTCGATGATTACCAAGCCATCTCAGAAAAACCATGCGGCGTTTTCCTTGCAAAATGATCGGTTCGCACTTCCGGCCGCCCCAAAACCATGCCTGAAGCCAACCCCCGATTCTTTTTTATCACGACTTGTGGTAACTTCTCAAAAAAGTTGGGCACGCGCCCCCCTTCGCCTCGCGAAGTGAATTCGCGAGGCTCATCCCCCGCGGTCGGGCGCTTTGCGCCCTCCGGTCTGCCTTCACTCTCCCCCCGACTTATTGAGATGATACAGGGAAAGATCCCTCCCTTCGTTCGGGATGACATTTGAAATTGGCTTTACATCGTTTGCCGGTAGCACCCAGAGCGACCGTATTCGATCAGCACTCTGTGGCGGAGGGGATTCCAAGCTTTCGGATCTTGTAACGCAGCGTCCTTTCATGGATTCCGAGGTTCCTGGCCGCTTCCGACTGGTTGCCCCTCGATGTTTGAAGAGCTTCAATGAGGCACTGCCGTTCCAAGGCTGCAACGCGTTCCTCGAGGCGGCCCCTCGGCAGATTTGCGGGGGTCTCATAAATTTCCCCGATCTCCCGCGGAAGATCCTGGACATCAATTGTATCCCCGGGTACCAGCAGAATCAGCCGTTCGAGAACGTTCTCAAGCTCCCTGATGTTTCCGGGCCAGCGGTAGGATGAAAGAAGAGCGAGGGCCTCAGGCGTGAACAGCCTTTCGGGGGTTTTGTAAGCCCGCGACTTGATCGCCATGATCGACCTCAACAAAAGAGGAATGTCGTCTCGACGCTCGCGCAGCGGGGGGATGGTCATTGGAAGAACCGC
>MNYA01000171.1 GCA_001872985.1 bacterium CG2_30_54_10
CCTCACCGTCGAAAAATTTGAGGTGATTTAGCATTCTTTGGTAATCACTATCAGCGTTACATCGTCGTTGCAGGGGATATTGCCAATCTCTTTTTGATAGTTCAGCATTATCGCCTGATGACGGCCCTCCGCCCCGGCGTCGGAGTGACAGCTCTTCATGATGATCTCGCTGAACCCATCATAACCGACCGGAAGCCCGTTTGAACGAACTGATTCGACTAACCCGTCGGTGTAAAAAATAAGGGCATCCCCCGCGCAAAGTGTGAGGGAAACCTCCCCAAACCTGCCCTTCTTGCGTGCTCCCAAGGGGAACGCCGGGCTCTCTATCTGCTTGATCCGGTCGTCCATTGCGGTGAAAAAATATGGATAACAATGGCCCGCATTTCCGAGTGTGATGCGGCTGTTCTGTGTATCAAGGGTGCTGTAGATCATTGTCATCAGTCGTTTCCGCTTGATTGTCTCGAAAAGATGCGCGTTCAACTTTTCCAATGTCGCAATAACGTTGGTGGCCTCTTCGGCGCTCCTGATTTTAACCGCACTCTTTGCCATGGCCATCAGCAGCGCGGCCGGAACCCCGTGGCCGGTGACGTCTCCGATCAGAACAACGGCAAACCGATCGTTCAATACGAAATAATCGAAGTAGTCTCCACCGAGATAACTGACCGAGGTCGACTTGCCCAGAATTTCAAACTGCCCAAGCTTAAGGATTCCTTCAGGGAAAAGGGTTTCCTGAACGACCTTTGCCACGGCCATTTCCTCAAGGCTCGAAATGACGTTGTTAAAGGTTAGCCCTAGATCGCCGAATTCATCCGTGCCTAGCGGCGGAATCCGGTAATTGAAATCAAGTTTCTCGATCGCGCTGATTCCGGAAGAAAGCGCGGTGATTGGCCATAGGAAGTTCTTTGCGAGAATCATTCCGATGCAGAGTGCGAACAAACCGCTTGCCAGCGAAATTGCGATTATCCGGATCGAAACGGAGCGAATGATCTCATCAATGCGTGCTTTTGGAAACATCGCGAAGAGCAGGAAATCCGGAAGCTTTTTCAACGGTGAAGCCACAATGAGATACGGCTCCCCGCCTATTCCCTCAATGGCTGAGTGAAGCGTCTCCGTTGTCAGAACCTTGTCGAAAAGCTCCTTCGTAAATGGATATTTCGAAATATCTGGCGGATAAGCCGAAGAGAAAGATCCCCGCGAAATCATGGCCAGCCGGACGGGGGTTTGCGATTCGGGGCGTTTATGGTTCCCCTGGACGATGTTGCGAAGGTATTTTCGCGCCAGAACCCTGGCGTTTTCCATGAGAATGAGCACGTTCGGATGTTTCTGCCCAACCGCCGGAACGAAAGAGGTGAAGATCAGAAAGCATCCGCGTCCAAACCAGAACTCCTGCAACTTGTCGGTCATCTCGAAAATCTTCGCGAATGCCGACTTCCCTCCGCCCGTCCCTGAAACCAGCTCGGCAAAGCTGTCAGTGAGTGATTCCATCATAACATCGGACATTCGCACTCCCAGGTCGCCACCGGCCGCGCCGAATTTGTTCGCGAAAAGTTTCCGAGCTAGCGTTGGAACAAATTTCCCCATCAGATCGCGCGCTCTTTCAACCCCAAGATCGAAGAGAAACTTTCCCTGTTGGTTTACGAGAAAAATCTGGGAAATGAGATCTTTCTTTCGCAGCTTTTGAGAAATCACTTTCAACCGGGTTGTATCCAGCCGGAAGACCGGCTTCAGACGCGCCACCCGCTTGTAGAGATCCTCAAGGGCTTGCGTCGCCGAGTTGAAGTTCTCATCGATATTCTCTATCAACGATGCCAATTGCGTCATTCGCTCCTGGATCATCACCTGCCGTTTTTCCAACGAATACTGGTACCCGAGCAGAAAAAATGATGTGACTGGAATCGCTGTCCCATAAAGGAACAGCGCAACGAGCTTCTTCTTGATCGAAAAATAGGTGACCGCTCCGCTGATGAAAATGCTGAAGCTCCAATAACCTACGAACCCCAAGATACCTGCCGAAAGCAGGCTTATGGCAACCCAGGCCTTTCCCTGGCCCGGTTGAAAAATTTTTCTCAAGCCTACGAGAATGCGGCCGGACTCGAACGGGAAAATGGCCATGAGCCGGTCGTTCCCCACTTTCCGGCGGGAGAACTGTTTCCGCAATTCGATTGCTTCCCGGGCAAGGGTTTCCGGAGGAACCTCGAACCGGGTCTTCAGAAAGTCTTTCGGAAAAGATTCTTCAGGTTTGTTCAGCTCCAGGAGAGCGTATCCCTCTGTCGTGTCGCCCGCGGAATTGAAATCTCCTATGAGGGTCTTGATCGAAAGATTCTGCGGAATGTCCTTTTCCTCGAAAAAAGCCACTACCCCGCCCTGCAGTGGCGAAGCCTGTTCGGGCTGCAGGCGGCTGTCCCCGGGCCCGGCTTCAGATGGCGGAGCGTTCAGGTAGAGGGTGTTCCAATAGAAGAACCCTGGCTTCCCTTTCAGACGGACTCTCACCAGATTCGATTTGTCGTAAACCAGATCCGATGGCTCGATATCTCCGAGAAATGTTTGGAAAAAAGGCCTGTACCGTGCGATCAGCTTGCTCTGTCCCTTCATTTCTGGTTCGGCAAGGGCAAGGAAAAGTTTCTGGATCAGAGCTTTGTAATTCTTGTTTTCGCCCGGGCAGGGAATGAACTCGCCTTTGTCGTTCAAAAGGTACAGATTAATGAATGGAAGCCTTGATTCCTTTAGCCTTGAATACGCTGCTCTCGCGGTTTCCAAAGTCAACCGCTCCTCGCTCAACAGCCCGTAGAATAGGTTCAGCTCTTTTTGAATGAAATAGCTGTCGGACCCCTCGCGATTCAGTCGGAAAAGGCTTTTTTCGAGGCCATCGAGGTGCTGCCGCGAGACCCGTTCGAACTCCTGTGTCGCAAGGAAATGCCATCCCAAGGCCAACAGCCCGATCGGAAGGCCGGCAAAAAACATGACAGCACCCAGCAATCGAAGCCAAGCTGACCTGCCCGGACCAATCGGTCGAATTTGTGACGATTTACCTGGATCGTTCAAGAACGGGTCCTGCCCTGAATGGCACAAAGATAAGCCACCAAGAAAGAATTTTTACACGGATAAACATGGATGAACTCGGATTTGAAGTCATCAGAAAAGTCAAAATTTGGCTTAACTTAGTGGCATTCGGTACTGCCCTGCTAAAG
>MNYA01000168.1 GCA_001872985.1 bacterium CG2_30_54_10
GGCCCTGGAAGAATTTTTCCCGCTCGGAAGGCTTCATCGACTTCAGAAAACCTCTGTTTCCTGCCTCGCGATCGCCGGAGAAGAACCGCTCCGAATGCACCGCGATGGTTCCACCAATATCGAGTGACATCGTAGAAACAACCCGGCGCTGGTTTTCGTCGGGCTTTTGCATCGGTATCAGATCGAACGACCGGTCGAACGGATCGAGACAATTCCTTCCCTGGTCGAAGCATCCGAATGCCGGGTATCTGCTGTGATATCCGGTTGAATCGAGATAATATTTGCTTCCGTCGGAGCGGGTCACCCTCGATATCGAGTGGGTGATATTCAGGTTCGCGATTCTCGGAGACATCTCCTGAGACCCCGCATTTATCAGAAGCGGGCCGTTCTTGACACCCACGGCGTTGAGCATCGCGGAGAAAACCATCGCCTTGTCGACGCAGCAACCGAACTGTTTTGCAACGGTCTCATGAGCTGGATAGCTGCCGTAGAGAGTCGCGGCATCGCCCTTGATGATGATGTATCTGATGTTTTTCTCGATCCAGTGGTAGAGACGGGCGACCTTTTCGTCTTCAGTCTTTGCATCCTTGACGATATCGAGAGCCTGGCTGGCGAGCTCTGGTGAGGGGGTCGTGTTGGCTTTCCAATAGACGTTGATCCAATCGTAGACCTTGTCCCAGCCTTCGAACAACGCCGCCTGGACGTAGGGCATCGAGTCGGCTCCTTTAGGCATCAGCGGTTCTTCGACCAGGGGTGGAACATCACGCAGTTCCCATTGATATTTCCGGAACTCGCCATCCTGGTATTCCGCCGGCTTGTCCTGTCCGGTGGGGAAGTTTCTCGATTCCCAGAAAAGGGGCTTGGCTTGGGGCGTGAAAACGGTCATCCGGCTCTGAAACACCGGATCCCGATTTTGGAAATAACTTAAAGGAAAGAAGAATTCGCGGTTGTACGGATTGTAGGTGTCGATTTCAGTCACCACCTCCACGATGGAACCGATCTCGACCCCCGGAATACGGACCGAAGCGAAGCTGTATTTCAGGAACATTCCAGGGCTGAGCTGCGGCTTGGTAATTTTCATTTCAGCAAGATTCGCCTGAAAAACAGTTCCGGTCGGACTAATGCATCTCGCAGTAATGAGGCGGGCGCGTTCCCTGCCCTCGGTGAAGCCCAGAGCCTGGTCGGCAAGCGCTTTGTGGTCTTCCTTTTTGATCTTGTAGATTTCGTGAGCGCGAAGGACCCAGGTTCCATCGGGGCGATAACGATAATCCATGTCGTCGAGAAGAATTATTCCGCCGGCATCAGGGTATTTCGCCTCGAACGCCGAAGCTTCCGATGCAATCCGGAGAACCTCTTCAATTCCTTCTGTTCCCGACGAGGTCACCAAGGAGGAAGGGCCGGAAACACCATACAGGATCTGCTTCACCTGAGAAAGCCCGATCGTCTGCCCTTTTTCGAGGGTGAACTCCCCGCTGGCAAGCTGAAAGCCCTGAGAATGGCGGTCTCCATTTTTCAATTCGACCAGGGTATCCGCGAAAACCGTGGACCACCCCATACCTAAGACCAAAGCCACAGTTAATGGTAGTGACCGGTTTCTACGAGTCATGAGTTCCTCCTTGCGGATCTTCTGATGCCTTGGGTTATACAATATGGCCCGCCGAAATTCAAGTGGTTGCTCATGTTGGGCGGTGTCCTGTAGAATAGTGCAAAGCTGTTTATCAAGCAGACACAAATGGGTGTTGCCCGATACAAGAACGTTGCGCACAATCGCATGACATGCACCTGATAATCGAGCGGACACAAACAGGCTTGAAAGGCAGAAATGGAAATTATAAAAAATGATTGTTTCGCCTGAGCCCCAGGACTGTCCCGAGTTTCTGAAAATTCTGCTGTTCGATCTCGAAGCATCATCAAAGCTGGTTCGACTGGCGGCAATCATACAACTGGCCAGATATGCCACCCGCCCTGAAGTCATTGAATCCATCAAGGAAAGGCTCATCGCCGAAGATGACGGGGAATGCCGCCAAAATCTTCAGCAAATTCAACGCCTTGGAATCTTCCGAAAGGGAAATCCCTCACCACCCTCCGCAGGGTTGCCACGGGAAACATCCGCAACGCCGGAAACTCCGAGAACGCCGGAAACGCCGGGGAAAAACGATCTTTCAACGGAGATTTTGAAAGCCCCTGAAGATATGCTTCCCGGGCTATTCGCTGAACTGGAAGGCCTTCCTAAGGCTGACCGGTCGCGGATCGTGGCGAGCGTTTTGGCAGGGAAACCTTCGGTCGGAATTCTTCTTCCCCTCCTTGAAGCCGATGAAACCTCATTCAATGAGCCTTCCACCCTGGCCAATCTCCCCGGTTTGTTGGGCCACAACCACCCCCTGGTGGTTCTTCGCGCCTTGAGCATTCTTTCGAGCATTTCCCCTGACCGGGTTTTAGATCGCCTCCCCGACCTTCTCATTCACAACTGCCTCCAGGTAAGGGTTTCAGCGATCAGACTGCTCCATCGGCTCTCTCCGCCGGAAGCCATCCGCCTACTCGACGAACTTCTCGACAGTCCCGAGCCGGGGGTGGTAACCACCGGCCTGAGCCTGATGTTCACGTTCCCTTTCGAGGAAGTCTCACAGATTGTATGCAGGTTGGTCGAGCAACAGAGCATCGCAGGCCCCGCGATTCCGCTGATTGAGGGCCTCATCAAAACCAACCCCGACGCAGGATTTCTTTCACGGCTCATCAATCTTGAGCTGCGAAAACCGGGGGAAACTCCCTTTGCCGCATGGTTGATTCCTTTGGCCGCGGAAGCCCTTTCCGTCAGCGGTCTCGAAAAAGGAACCAGCGCGGAGGTCCTCGAACGTTTTACGGGGAAAGAGAAAATAAGGCTTTCCCGGCTCATACCGACCCGCCTTTCAGCGCCAATCAATGAAAAGCCAACTGCCGCTTCAATGGCATCGCCATTTTCATTTGCGCCGGCGCCATTCCCAACCAACGAACCATCGCAGTTACCGCTGCCCTTCCGGCCGCCGCGGCCGCCGCAGCCACCGCAGCTTTCGCAGCCACCGGTGCCCTCGCAGCCACCGCTGCCCTCGCAGCCACCGCAGCTTTCGCAGCCACCGCAACCGTCGCAGCCACCGGTGCCCTCGCAGCCACCGCTGCCCTCGCAGCCACCGCAGCTTTCGCAGCCACCGCAACCGTTGCAGCCCTCGCCGTCACTACAGCCAT
>MNYA01000442.1 GCA_001872985.1 bacterium CG2_30_54_10
CCGGAGGGCGCAAAGCGCCCGACCGCAGGGGATGAGCCTCGCGAATTCACTTCGCGAGGCGAAGGGGGGCGCGTGCCCCCCTTTTTTGAGAAGTTACATTTTTCGAAGCTCTTGCCAAAGGGGAGCTAGCACCTTGCAATGCGGCTGAAAATTGGGTACCATTCGGCGGGGTTTCGGCGAATGAGCCGCTACCCCCGTGGATGTAATCGTCAGAAGAGGAGTCTGAAAAATGGCCGTAGATCTGAAAAATTTTATTCCAAAGCTTCCTGACCAACCGTCCGATCTCAAGGTCGACCTGGAAATCATTTCCAATCTCATCATCAAGGAACTGTACGTCCACGGGAAAAAAACTCCGCGTAATATCGCGAAAAGCCTCAAAATACATCAGGATATCGTCCAAAAGATTATCGCCGAACTCAAGCAACAGGAACTTGTCGGTATGGTCGGCGGATCAGGCATGGGGTCTGACTACCAATATGGGCTCTATCCCAAAGGCACCGAGCGTGCACGCTCCATCATGGAACGAGATTCTTACATCGGCCCCGCGCCGGTAGGCTTCGATGAGTTCATCCGCGTTACAAAGGCTGTTCTCGACGCAAACAAAAGGAACTTCGTGGTCAATCAGAAGATCCTTCAGGAGAAGTTCGCCAGCCATCTGGGATACAAAGACGTCCTCCTTCAGATCGGACAAGCTGTCTGCGCCCGGAAACCCGCTTTCGTCTTTGGTTTTCCCGGAAACGGCAAAACTTTTCTGTGCAGCAGCGTTGTGAAACTGCTTCCCCCGATGGTCGTCCCCTACATCGTCGAAGTCGGAAGCCAACTCGTTCGTATCTTCGACCCTAGCTGCCATGTCACTGTTGAAAATTTCGACATGGAAGGCCTGGACGAGCGCTGGGTCGTCGTCAAGCCCCCGCTCATCACGGCCGGCGGCGAACTCACCCTTGAAGATCTCGAAGTGACCTACAACAAGAAGTTCGCCTGCTTCGATGCGCCTCCACAGGTCAAGGCGACCGGCGGCGTTCTGCTGATCGACGATCTCGGCCGTCAGCGCTGCAAGGTCGAAGAAATCTTCAACCGTTTCATCATTCCCCTGGAAAACCGTGTCGACTACCTCGTTCTCGGAGGCCAGCGCATGGAGGTTCCCACCGACGAGATCATTTTGTTCAGCACCAACCTCGATCCAATGAAGATCGTCGACGATGCATTCCTACGCCGTCTTCCGTACAAGATCAACGTTCGCAACCCCACAAAAGTGGAGTTCTGCGAGATATGGAAAGCCGGCGCCGCCAAACTCGGAATGAAATACGAGCAGGCGACCCTCGATCACCTTTTCGGCCTCTACAAGAACGACCGACGCGGGTTGCGTGCGGTTCATCCGCGGGATCTGCTCAACATCGTCTTCGACCGCAAGCGGTTCATGGAAAACCCCGATACGAGCATCGCCATCCAAGAGATAGAGGATGGTTATAAAATCTACTTCGTCTCCGGGATGACCCTTATAGAAACTTTCGAATGAAAAGTGAACCCGCCCGGAAGGAGCCGATATCGACGTGAACCCGCGGTTTCTATGCCAGACAGCCGGCGCCGGATTGCTGGCCGGATACGCTTCATGGCTGACTTTTCGGGAGCCCTCCCCATGGTCGTTCGGTGACGGATTTCTGGCCACAGTGCTCACTACCGGAGTATTTGTAGCGGTTTTCATGGGCCTTGGAATGGCGTTTCCGCCTCTTTTCAACGAATGGAATGCACGGAAAGCCGCCCGTTTTTTTTTCGCGGCCGCCGCGCCCGCAATGGCATTTGCAATGCCCGCCGCCGTGATATACGCCATTGCGATCGGCTACACAGGGCTCGCCAAGCTTCTTCCGGTGGTGGTGATGCGTGCGGCGTGGTGGTCGTTGCTTGCCACCGCGATGGCGGGCTGCCGTGGATTCCTGACAGGAAGCGTGGGTTCGGCCTGCTACTCGTTGAGCGGTTTTCTGCCTGGTTTGCTCTTTCCCGGATTGATGCTCGATCTTTTTTTTCTTCCGCGCGGAATGTGGCTTTTGGGGGCACTCTTTTTCGGAGTCGTCGCGGCGGTCTGCTTTGCCATTTCACTCGATCTATTGAAAGAGGCATGGCTTGAAGATCTTACCAACAACTCGCCTTGGCGCCCCGAGTTCATTCTCGAATCGGAAGAGCTCGTTGCCGGGGCAGACCCTGATTGCGACCTGGTTATTCCAAGAGCCCCTTCGCATCTGTTTTCCATCATCGAGAAGGATGGGCTGCATATTCTGGAATCCGTCGATGATACGCCGATCGAGATCACCGGCGGTAAATTCCGCTGCCGGCTCCTTGTAGACGGTGATTTGATCGAAGTTCCCGGAATGACCATCATCTACCGCAACCGGCTTGCCCGCACTCGCGACGTGCTTCCGGAGGCTGCATTTTGAAAAAAGAATCCGGAAATTGAAATTTCCGTTGAAAAGAAAAAGACTAGGAGGACTTATGAACTTGAAGCTGATTTTGGTTGTCGCGTTCCTGCTTATCCCGGTGATTTCACTTCGGGCGGGTGAAATCGGTTTTGACGAATCATTCAGTCTGTCGGACGACAGGCAGGTTCCGCTCAAACAGTTGATCCCAGGAACCGAAGAATATTATTACTATAATTGCATTCAGCTCCTGAATCAGCGGGAGTTTCAGAAAGTCCAGGATCTTTTTGGGCAGTGGGTCAACCGTTATGGCTATACCGAGCACGCCCAGGAAGTCCAGAACCGTGATGCAATGCTCGAATATGAGATCAGCCCCGACAAGGCGAAGGAACACCTTCGCAATAAGCTGAACCTTACATTTGCCCATCAGAAACAGCTTCTCAAGCCGATCACCAAATTTCCGACCGCCGTTCCCCAGTCGGCAATTTCCTGGGAAACCCTTTCGAGTCGGGCATTCTCGGAATATCGCGACCTGAGCGGGTTCACTCCCCACGCCCATCTGACACTTCTCGGTAAGGAGCTCGATTCTGACAGGCGGCGACATCTGCTGTCGATGCTTCAGCGCCCCGAAGGGGAAGAAGGTCTCGCACGCCTGATCGTGGAAGATCTGAAATTTGAGAATAGCGGCGGGTTCGGCTCGCTGGAAATCCATTCCAAGCTGCTTCTC
>MNYA01000307.1 GCA_001872985.1 bacterium CG2_30_54_10
TCTTAGACGTACAATTTTCACAAAAAAAAGCGATTTCCGCTTTCAATCAGGTTTTTTCGATTTTTTTATGGCTCAACTGGTAAATACGGGTTTTATTGAGCTGACTCTTGTTTTTTCCCTCGGCGGGGGTTGAAGGCTTTGCGGAGTTCTTCTGCAACCACCGGTGGAACCAAGGTTGACACATCGCCATCGTAGCGGGCCACTTCTTTGGCGATGCTCGAACTGAGGAAGGAATACTGCGGAGAAGCCAGTAGCAGAACCGTTTCCAGGTCGGGCTCGAGCTGTTTGTTGACCGCGAAGATCTGAAGTTCGTATTCATAATCTGAAACAGCCCGAAGTCCGCGGATAATCACGCAGGCTCCGACTTGGCGGCAGAAATCGACCAACAAGCCGTTGAAATGGACAACGCGGACCTTTTTGTGCCCTTTTGTTACCTCTGAAATCATTTTGACGCGTTTATTTGTCGTGAAAAGGGCGGATTTCGACGGATGCACGAGAACTGCAACGATGATCCTGTCGAACACCCTGGCCGCCCGTTCGAGAATGTCGAGATGGCCGTTGGTAAATGGGTCGAAGCTTCCGGGATAGACCGCGATTCTCATTTCCCGCTCCTGTCGATGAAATCGAGAATGTCGAAGCCGATTTCGGTCATCAGCAGCGAGAAGGCTCTCACCGGGAAACCAACCACGTTGAAATAACAACCTTCGATTCTCTCCACGAAGAGCGCGGCCATGCCCTGTATTGCATAGGCTCCGGCTTTGTCGTAGGGTTCGTTGGTTTCGAGATAACGGTAAATTTCCCTTTCCCGCAGGGGCTTGAAGAATACCTTGGTAATCTCGGCTCTGGATACCGTCCTCAAGGCAATTACGTCGACAACCGCGACTCCGGTGATCACTTGGTGCGTTTTTCCGGAAAGGGCGTTCAGCATCTCCTTGGCATCATCGCGGTCTCGTGGTTTTCCAAGAATGGTCGAGTCCAGGACGACGATTGTGTCGGCCCCGATCACGATTCCTTCATTAACGGTTTTCGCGGCGTGAAAGGCTTTAAGGCTTGCCAGTTTGATCGCCTGGTCGGCGGGGGGGAGGTCGGCCACGTCCTCGGCTCGCTCATCATAGGAAGATGCCAGTTCCTTGAAAGGAATGCAAAGCTCGGTCAGGATCGCTCTCCTACGTGGTGATCTGGATGCCAGGTAAATAATGGGGCGTTTGGAAGGAGCTGGGTTCATAAGGTTCTCCTGATAAGTTCATGAGCGGTTCCGGCGACCAACAATCCGGAAGGGATCGAGACGAAAATCATCAGACCGAGCTGAAACCACACCGGGAACAGAGAGCCTGCCCAGATGCTCACCGTGCCAAGCTGTGCGAGATTGTTCGCAACCGCTCCAAGTATGCTGATCCCCGCCAAACCCAAAAAGGATCCACCCAATCTCATCGCCAATGTCATCGCGAGGGCCGCCGCGACTCCTCCTGCAAGCCCGATCAATTGTGGAGGGGAAAACAACATTCCAAGGGCCGGTCCGGAAAGAATCGAACGGACAATGACAATTCCCAGAGCGAACATCGGCGAAAATCTGACGATTCCGAACAGCACGACCACATTTGATAAACCGGGTTTTAGCCAGGGAAGAAGACGTGGAAGAGGGGCTTCGAGCATTTGAAGGGACGCGGCCACCGCGGACAAGACTCCCAGCATAACCACGTCGTTCAGTCGGGAATTAGCGATAAATCGGCGCATTGCCTTATTTCGTCTCTCCATCGAAATACCAGTCAGACCCCTGACATTCTACAACAACCCCATTTGGAATGCAGCAAACGCCTGGCGGCGGAGAAACCCACCCCATTTGAATGCAGAGCTTATTCGGGCAAGGCGAGGAGGCAATCCGGAATCTTCCCTGCGCATCCCATTCCACGATTGAGTTGCCCAGTATTCCCGCGACGGAGACCAGCCCTGAGGGTGGCCGGTTGATGAGGAAGAGCTCCCTTTCGGGGTGACCGACGACGGAAATCCTGTATCCGTTGAGCTTTTCCGAGGGGATGCTTTCCCGAAAGCAAAGAGCGATTCCGATCACTACGAGAATTGCAATGAGTATCCCGTCGGCAAACGTGAAGAACCGTCGACCTAAGTCGCCCTCCTCCATGCATAGCCGGCCTGTTTGCGCGATCGGCTTGTCGCAAAATTTACTTGTACTCTCCGGACATTCGTGTCTCACTGTTTGAGCTTCCGGAACCAAACCCGGCCGGCCTCGCTGATCCAGGCTGGGCCGGATGCCGGAAGGAACAATGCCGCGAGATTCTCCCGGACTGAGGTTGAGCGGGCCGTTGCCGGGTCCATCGAAAAAAGTGCTGTGCTCCAGATATCCGAACTCAGGGGAGTGTTCGAAACCACCGTTACCGATCGATAGCATTCAGCCGGTCGCCCCGATAACAGGTCGAAAATGTGGTTGATGCGGCGGCCGTCGACCATGACGAACCGCTCGTAATCCCCGGAAGTGGATATCGCAACAGGGGCGGCGCTCACGATTTCCGCCAGGATCCCGTTGTCGCGGGGGTCTCTGACAGCCACCTTCCAAATGGAACCGTCGGGCTTTTTCCCTTCCATCCAGAGGTCGCCACCATCGTCAATGAAAAACGTGGAGCAGCCTTTATCACGCATAGCCGAGGCGGCCTCCTGAATCGCGAAACCACCCGCTATTCCGCCAAGATCGATCGATGCACCGGAAGCTAGCGACACAACCTCTTCTCCCTCAAAATTCTCAAAACGGATTTGCCGATCCCATCCGCACCGGCTCAAACACTCCCTCAGCTCCTCGGATGAGGGTTGCCGGCCATTCCCATCGTAAAAGCCCCATGCACGCGCGATGGTGGAAAATGTCGGATCGAAAAAGCCGCCCGTAGCCTTGAATGCAGCTTCTGAATTTTCCATGAGGGTTGAAAAGGATCCGGCTCTGCATACCCTCCGATCATGGTTCAGCATCGAAAGGGCCGAGTCGGGCCGGTAGAAAGAGGCCATTCGATCGACATTCTCCATGGCCTGAAAGCCGGCGTTAATGGCGGATTCGGCGATTTCCGGCGGGCCCCAAGCCTTGATGCTCACAAGCGTGTCCATCATCGTCCGCGATTCAACCATGGGCAGGCA
>MNYA01000245.1 GCA_001872985.1 bacterium CG2_30_54_10
GGGACACACAAAAACCCCTCCGCCTCGCAAAGTAAACACTCACGAGGCGAAGGGGGGCGCGTGCCCCGAATGGCACTTAGATAAGGAAATTCTTGAGAAAAATGCTCGGAATAAAATTCGTGTTCATCAGTGTTTACCCATCGTAGAAAAAATATTGGAGAAGCCAAAGTAGGCTTAACCAAGCACCATTCGCGCGTGCCCCCCTTTATTGAGAAGTTACGTAAAATCGCAAAATAGAATGCGCCTCTGTCAAAGATAGCCGCCACCCAGTTCAAGAATGAAACTTCTGATGAAACTTCTGATTGCCTCAACAACAAAACTCTGATACTATCACCCACCAGCGAGGAATGAATAATGAACTTTGTTTTTCTGTCACCACATGTTCCAAAGAATTTTTACCTGTTCTGCATGGCCCTTTCCCGCGCAGGGGCAAAGGTGCTGGGAATCGCCGAGGCCCCATACGAATCACTCAGACTGCCCCTTCGGGAGTGCCTGACCGAGTATTATCGCGTGGAAAGTCTCGAAAACTACGATGAGGTTCTCAGAGCCTGCGGTTTTTTAACCCACAAATTTGGCCGCCTTGACAGGGTTGAATCGCATAACGAGTATTGGCTTGACCTCGAAGCCCAACTTCGCGAGGATTTCAATCTTCCCGGCCCAAAACCCGCGGATATGGCGAAGATAAAACGAAAGTCAGTGATGAAAGAAATTTTCACAAAAGCCGGAATCCCCTCAGCAAATGGCGAGCTCGTAACCAGTCCTGACTCAGCGCGTGCTTTCGCCAAAAAAAATGGTTACCCTGTTTTTGCCAAGCCTGATATCGGGGTCGGAGCAGCATCTACATACAAGATTGAAAACCCGGGCCAAATGGAGGAATTTCTGGAAAGCAAACCTCCGTGCGATTACTTTTTCGAGAAGTATATCGACGGGCGTCTTGCCACCTTCGACGGTTTTTGCGATCGAAATGGCAAAGTCGTATACAGCATTTCCCATTTTTCGGAAACCGGTTGCTTTGAGCTGGTGGCTTACGATGTCGATCTCTGCTATTACTCGCTCCGCGAGATCCCCAAAGATCTAATGGAAATGGGAATGAAAGCGATCGAAGCATTCGGAATACACGAGAAGTTCTTCCATCTCGAGTTTCTTAGAAGAAAATCTGACGGAGCTTTGCATGCAATGGAGCTCAACTGCCGCCCTCCCGGAGGTTACACAACCGACCTCATGAATTTTTCTTCAGGAATCGACGTCTACAATATGTGGGCCGACATGGTCGTCAATGGCCGGATTCCGGATCCGGTGGAAAGGAAATTCCACGCGGCGCATGTGGCGCGCCGAAATCACAAAAATTATCGGCTTTCCCACGACCAGATCCTGGAAAAATTCGGTGAGCGGATCGTCATGTTCGAGGATATCCCACCGACGTTCGCCGCTGTCATGGGCGATTTCAGCTACATTGTCCAATCTCCTGACCTCGGAGAGCTCAAGGCCATCATAGCGGAGATCCAAGCCCGCGCCTGATCGGCCCGGTTTATTAATATGACCGACAAAGCCTGAATTTGCCGCAAAGACGCGGAAGCTCACGAAAAAGGAAATCGTCATGGAATCACCAATCTCCAATGCTCGACCCGACCCTGACAAAGTCCTTGTCAATATCGCGGACTACATTCTGAATCACACGATCGATTCGAAGGAAGCTCTTTCCACCGCCCGTTACTGCCTCCTGGACACTCTCGGATGCGGCCTGGAAGCCCTTTCCTACCCGGCTTGCACGAAACTTCTTGGCCCGATCGTGCCCGGAACGATCGTTCCTAATGGGGCCAAGGTTCCGGGAACACAATTTCAGCTCGATCCGATCCAGGCCGCCTTCAATATCGGAGCGATGATTCGCTGGCTCGACTTCAACGACACATGGCTTGCCGCCGAGTGGGGTCATCCATCGGACAACCTGGGCGGAATCCTGGCCGTCGGCGACTGGATTTCCCGAAATCGCGCCGCCTCCGGGAAGCCCCCGATAACCATGAAAACCGTCCTTGAAGGAATGATCAAGGCTCACGAAATCCAAGGGATTCTTGCGCTTGAAAACTCATTCAACAGGGTCGGCCTCGACCACGTGGTCTTGGTGAAACTGGCTTCCGCGGGTGTTTGCACGTGGCTCATGGGCGGAACCCGTGATGAGATCATCGCCGCCCTTTCTCAAGCGTTCGTCGATGGACAGGCGCTTCGAACCTATCGGCATGCGCCGAACACAGGCTCAAGAAAAAGCTGGGCCGCGGCTGATGCAACCAGCCGGGGCGTCCGTCTCGCGCTCTTCTCGCTCAAAGGTGAGATGGGTTATCCATCGGTGCTTTCCGCGAAAACGTGGGGCTTCTACGATGTCCTGTTCAAGGGAAAAGAGTTCAAGTTCCAACGCCCCTTCGGAAGCTACGTTATGGAAAACGTGCTGTTCAAGATTTCCTTCCCGGCAGAATTTCACGCACAGACATCTGTCGAATGCGCTCTGATGCTTCATCCTAAGGTTGCCGGCCGCCTCGATCGGGTCGACAGGATTACCATCCGCACCCATGAATCCGCGATCCGGATCATCGACAAGAAGGGCCCTTTGCATAATCCTGCCGACAGGGATCATTGCATTCAGTACATGACCGCCGTCGGATTGATTTTCGGAAATCTCACCGCGGCCGATTACGAGGACAAGGTGGCATCAGACCCACGAATAGATGCCCTTCGAGAAAAAATGACCTGCGTCGAGGACAAGCAGTTTTCAGCCGATTATCTCGACCCTGAAAAACGCTCCATCGCAAACGCTGTCCAGATATTCTTCAAGGATGGCAGCAAGACCGAAGAAGTTGTTGTTGAATATCCGATAGGTCACCGGCGACGCCGGACTGATGGCATTCCGCTACTGATCGAAAAATTCAAGACCAACCTTGCCAGGAAATTCCCTGCACGCCAGCAGAAGGCCATTTTAGGCGCATCGATCGATCAATCGCGTCTTGAATCCATTCCCGTCCATGAGTATGTCGACCTATACGTGATTTGAGTTCACACCTTCTTTCCCTGCATGCCGGAGCGTGCCGGTTTCGGGGAAATAAGCCAAGGCCAGGGTTGACAAACGATCCTGATTCTTCTTTCTAATTAGGTGGCCCTTCCGTATCATCTCAATAAGTCGGGGGAAGAGTGAAGGCAGACCGGAGGGCGCAAAGCGCCCAACCGCGGGGGATGAGCCTCGCGA
>MNYA01000308.1 GCA_001872985.1 bacterium CG2_30_54_10
CACTTGGCGCCACCGACGAACACGAAAAAATAGATCTCGTCGAAGTAATACTTATTGATAAGCACCTTGTGGATGAATGCTCCAATGAAATTATCCGTGATGAGCTTGGGCGAGAAGAACGGCTTGGGCGGCCAGTACATCAGGAAAGCAAGCAGGATTCCCATTAATGCGATGCCGACGGAGCCGAACATCATACCGATGTGGATTGCGTGGCGTTCATGCTCGGGAATTTGGGGAACGTTGAATGTATGCAGCTCGGGCCTGAACAAGGGCTCGGCGCTTCGGACACCACCGGCGCCCCCGACACTTTCTCCAGAATTTTTTCCTTCTTTCTTTTCCCCATGGGTGCCCTCGATCTTCTCTTGGGGGCTCTCCCCGTGCTTGTTTCCAAGCTTTTCGTCTCGTTTTTCTCCATTTTCTCCATTTTCTTCACTTGCTTCCAGGGCGAGGAGTTCGGCATTGGAAAAGAGGACGAGCTTCTTGACCTCCTGGTTTTGCTCGTTTCTGGCTTTTGTCCAGGTCGGTGTCTTCAACGAGCCGTCGAACCCATTGGCGAAAAGGCCGGCAACGACGGCCAGAAGGGCAAGAATCATCAACGGCACGGTCATTTCAAGCGGAGATTCATGGGGATGAGCGTTGCTGTCCCTGGTCTCGCCCATAAAAGTCATGAAGAACAGCCGGAACATGTAGAAGGCCGTCATAAAAGCCGCGATTACGGGCATGACCAAAAGCAGGATGTGAACCGGCTCCACATAAACCAGCTCGAAGACATTCGCGAGTATTGCATCCTTGGAGAAAAAGCCCGCGAATGGCGGGATTCCTGCGATCGAGATGCTTCCGAGGAGGAATGTGATCGCCGTGATCCGCATCGTCTTCATCAAACCGCCCATGTTACGGATATCCTGCGTATGCATGGCGTGAATAACCGAACCGGAACCGAGAAACAGAAGCGGTTTGAAGAAGGCGTGGGTGACGAGGTGGAACAATCCTGAAACATATCCGCCCACCCCGAGGCCAAGCATCATGAACCCAAGCTGGGAAATGGTCGAATATGCCAACACTTTCTTGATATCATTCATCACAAGCGCCATCGTTGCGGCGAATATTGCCGTTATCGCGCCCGTATAGGCCACGAAAAGAATCGCGACTTTAGAAAGCATGAACAGCGGAAAGGCCCGACCGACGAGGTAGACCCCCGCTGCGACCATTGTCGCCGAGTGGATCAGGGCCGAAACGGGCGTCGGACCTTCCATGGCATCGGGAAGCCAAACGTGCAGCGGAAATTGCGCCGACTTTCCGACCGCCCCTCCAAAAAAAAGAATCAGCGCAACCGCGAGATACGACGGAGAGATCGTTCCAGCGTCGAGCCCTGTCCTGACCGAGTCGTAGAGAGTGGCAAAATGGAAGGTATGCGTTTTCGCCCAGAGCATCAACAGCCCGAGAAAAAAGCCGACATCGCCGACCTTGGTGGTGATGAACGCCTTTTTCCCGGCATCCGAGGCGGACTGCTTCTCATACCAAAACCCGATTAAAAGATAGGAACACAGCCCTACCAGTTCCCACCCGATGTACAAGATAAGTAAATTGTTGGTGACGATAACCAGAAGCATGGCGAAGCTGAAAACCGAAACATAAGCAAAATAGCGCGTGAAGCCTTTGTCGCCATGCATATACCCAAGCGAATAGATTTGTACAAGTAAAGAAACCAGAGTAACCACCACCAGCATGAAGGCGGTCAATGGATCGACGATGAATCCCGCGACGATTTCAGTGCCGGCGGCGGAAAACCATACGAACGATTTGTCGAAGCAGCTTTCCGGATGCAGGTATATTTCAAAAAGAATCATGGCCGAAAGTCCGAAACAGATCGCCATCGCCCCGATCGTGACCGAAGCCCCCTGAAGCGGCATTTTGTGTCCGAAGAAGAACGTGAAGAACCCTGCGGCAAGCGCCAGAACGCAGATGACCCAAACGTTGGAGATTATCAGTTCCATTGCGTCTTCACCATTTCAAGAGGTTGATATTTTCGATATCGATCAGATTCCGGTTTCTGTAGATGGAAATGACGATTGCGATTCCAGTCGCTGCCTCAGCTACCGCAACGGTTATTACGAAAACCGTGAAGATCTGGCCCGTGATTTCCGGCATGAAATGAACTCCGGCCGGCATGACCGTTTTGTCGTGAAGGATGAATTTCGAGAAAGCGACGAGATTTACGTTGACCGAGTTAAGGATCAGTTCGATTCCCATCAAGATCGCCATGGCATTACGGCGGACAATAGCTCCGTACAACCCGAGACAAAACATCGCAAGAGCGATTGTCAGGTAGTGGTACAATCCAATTTGGGGCATTACTTTTCCTCCTTGGCGAGGATGATTGCGCCGATCATTGCCATCAACAAAAGAACCGAAACGATTTCAAAAGGAAGAACGTATTTTGTGATCAAGGAAACACCCATGGATGTAGTGACATCGCCATTCGCAAGGTTTCCGGCAGCCATCGTGAATGAGGTTTTAAGAACCATTGTCGAAAGGGTAAGGAAAAGAATGGTCATGAGGATTCCGGCCGGATACATCAGATGGTTGTCCTGAATGATTTTTTTGTCGGCGATTCCGTAGGTCAGCATCACGCCGAACAGAAACAGGACGGTGACACCGCCCACGTACAAAAAAACCTGTACCATTGCCAGAAACTCCGCATTCAGGAAAAGGAACAACCCCGCGACGGCGAGCATCGTCGAAGCCAGGAAAATCACATCGTGTACCAGGTTCCGAAGGGTCACAACCATAAGGGCGGAAAATAGGGCCTGGAAGGCCAAAAGGTAAAATGTGACGTGATAGATGAATTTTTCAAAAGGAAGGGCCAGAATAAGGTTGACAAGACTGCTAATCATGTTTCACCCCGTGCTGAGCTTTCTTGCCTTTTCGTTTGGAGGCATTGGGTTTTGCTGCCTCGGACTTCGCGGCTTCGGACTTGGCGACCTCAGGCTTCGCGGCTTCGGGCTTCGCGGCTTCGGACT
>MNYA01000266.1 GCA_001872985.1 bacterium CG2_30_54_10
CCGCTGCCACTTTGTGCCGCCACATGGCGCGAAGGTCACGCACTAAAAGTCCGCCCGAAGGGCGATATGTTCTTTGTATGTCGTGTTTTCTTGACAATCCACAATTGCTGCGGTAGAATCCATTCTCGCTCATGACTGACTGCATTTTCTGTAAAATTGCCCAGGGGATTATCCCCGTAACCTTTGTCCACCAGGACGAGAAGGTTGTTGCGTTCAAAGATTTGAACCCTCAAGCCCCGATCCATGTTTTGGTGGTTTCCCGAGTTCACATTCCCGCGCTGACTGTGCCCGAGGCTTCAGATCCGAAGGTTCTTGGCGCCATTTTCAATGTGATACGGCAATTAGCCGTGTCTCTTAGGCTTGAACACGGGTTTCGTGTCGTTGCAAATTGCGGACCTGAAGGCGGGCAATCAGTTCCCCACCTCCACTTCCATCTCCTCGGTGGCCGCCAGATGAACTGGCCCCCGGGATGACCGAAAATCGAGGAGTTCCGCAAGGGTATCTGAAAATGGAGGGGGGTGAATGGTGTGGCGGAAGTAAAGGTTTTGAAAGATGAACCTCTCGAGAAGGCTCTGAAGAGGTTCCAGAAGAAATGTCAGGAAGCTGGAATCATTAAGGAGATCAAGAGGCGGCGTGCCTACGAAAAACCCAGTGAAAAGCAGAAGCGGAAAGCCGCGGAAGCACGCAGAAAACAACGTCGGCGGAAGTAAACCGATGCGGTTTCCGAAGCGAAAACCGATTTCCACGAGACATATCGAGTGTCTCGCGGTTTTGGTATTCCTCATCCTGGCCCTTCTTTCCCTTCCGTCGGTCGCCCAGAATTCCACTGCTGGAGCTCCCCTATCAGTGGGCTTGGTACTGATTGTTCCAATTCAGGGTGAAGTCGACGGAGGATTGTCTTTCTTCCTCCAGCGAATGATCCGTCGGGCTGAGCGCGAACAAGCACGGGCACTGGTTCTTGAGATCAACTCGAACGGCGGATTGGTCGATTCCGCCCAGGAAATGAAAGATGCGCTCCTTCGGGCCAAAATTCCCACGGTCGCTTATATCAAGGGTCGGGCCCTTTCGGCGGCAGCGCTGATTGCCATTTCCTGCCACCGGATTTACATGGAACCGGGTTCAGAGATGGGTGCTGCGACGCCCTTCAAGCTGCTAAGCACAGGCATCTCGCCCGTAGAAGAGAAGTTTCTTTCCGCATTCCGGGCTGAGTTTGAATCAACCGCTGAGGCGCGGGGGCGCCCCAAAGCCCTTGCCGGAGCCATGGTTGACAAGAACCACGAGAGTATTCCCGGGCTTGTCGCACGCGGGGAAATTCTGACGCTCACGACCGAGGCGGCCGCTACGCACGGGTACTGTGACAGCATCGTTGATTCCATTCCTGCGGCTCTCCGCAGAATGAACATCGAAGCGGCCCCCTTGGAGCAGGTCATTCCAACTTCGGGCGAGATGCTTGCTCGCTGGCTCACCAGCCCGAATGTTTCGGTGATCCTGTTCACCGCGGGAATCTGGGCTTTGATCCTCGAATTTTTGGTTTTCGGATGGGGCGTGCTGGGCTGGATCGGTTTGATGTGCCTGGGCCTTTTTTTCGGAGGCCACCTTTTTGCATATCTTGCCGGTCTTGAAGCGTTGCTATTGTTTTTTGTCGGCGCAATTCTTCTTCTGGTCGAGCTTTTCGTGTTGCCCGGCTTCGGCGTCACTGGGTTCCTCGGGATTGCTGCTTTGGGCTTTAGCACTATTCTGGTTTTCGGCGGGATCTATTCGGCCATCCAAGCCATTTCAAAGTTCATGGCTCTTTCGATTGTGATGCTGTTGAGTCTGTATTACATCGCCCCGCGGCTGAAACTTTTCGACAGGTTCATACTCAAAGAGGAGTTGACGACCGCGAATGGATTCGTTGCGGTAGACAACAGCGCATTCGACAATCTCATCAACCTTGAAGGGATCACTCTTTCGCCGCTGCGGCCTTCGGGCTTTGTCCGCATAGGATCCCAGAAATTCGAGGTGGTTTCCGATGGCGATTTCGTCGAGCGGAACCAACGAGTCACGGTCGTCGCCATCGAGGGAACCAAGATTGTCGTTCGACCACTGAAAACCTGAACCCAAGGAGACAATGCAGACAAAAGGCGGAACAAGCATGCGCATACCGGGAATCCTGTTGTTGATGGTTTTGATTTTCCTGCTGTTGAGCCCGATTGGCATTGCCAATGCCCAGGAAATGTCAGGAGGGGAGGCCATGCCCTCCAAAGATTCCGTATCATCGTCTGCTTCTTCCGGAGAAACTGTCGTTGGAGGCGGCGCAGAACAAGGTCAATCAGGCCTGGACTTGTCTGATTTGAGCCCGACAACGCTCGGAATGATCGTTGTCGCCATGCTCATCGGCGGTCTTGTGCTGCTTTTCATTGAGGTGGCTCTCATTCCAGGCTTTGGGCTTACCGGCATCACTGGTATCATTGTCATTTTCGCCGGTATGGGGCTTGCTTTCTGGAAACTCGATATCAAGCTGGCGGTCCCCTATACGCTCATCTCCTTCGTCGCAGTTGTTGGCTTGGTGCTATGGTCGGTATACATTTTCCCGTACACAACCCTCGGCAAGAAATTCCGACTCGAAACCCGGATTTCGGTCGAGGACGGTTATACCGCCATTCGCGACATGTCCAAGTATGTAGGTATGGAAGGGGTTGCCACCAGTGACCTGCGACCCTCCGGAATTGCGCGGGTCGGCGATGACCGCCTCGACGTGATTTCCGACGGAGAGTTCGTCCCGCGTGGAACGAAGATCAAGATCATCAAAGAAAAGGGCGGCAGTCTCATCGCCATCCCCCTCGATCGGCCGACAAGCTGAGGCCTTTGCCTCGGTGTTGCCCACGCCTCCCCCGTCTTCCACGCTATTCGCTTGGCCAACGATGGACCAGAATCCCGGGAGCTTGCCTGTTACTTTTCAGAAAAGGAGGGAACGCGCCCCATAGGCGCTAACTTGGGGATATATTGCCATCTCGAACGAATGTGAGAGATCTGGTTGATACCGGATTTCTCCCTTCTGTCGAAATGAAAAAAGTGGGATTTTGGGACTTAAGTTAGCGCATTTGAACACGCGCCCCCCTTCGCCTCGCGAAGTAAATTCGCGAGGCTCATCCCCCGCGGTCG
>MNYA01000047.1 GCA_001872985.1 bacterium CG2_30_54_10
GGTGACTGTCATGGGAAGCATCGGCAGCACGGATGCGACGTCCGCGACTTCGAAAAAGTACCTTTCGGGGCACTGCGGAACCGGCCTGTTCACCCTTACTGGCGGCCACAATTTCCCCGACACACCCGGCAAGCGCCTCGTCCTGAACAATGTCCTGCTGGGTTCGAAGGTCGCCGAGAACATCGCTCTCGGAACCGACACTCCCTTGCTCGGAAAGTTGAAGAACAACTATGGGGTGGTCGATCCGGACAACATCGCTTCCGGTTCTCCGAACGACTACCTGAACCGCCTGATAAACGGGTTCAACAGCCCCACTCAGCTCAGCGACAGGATTTTACCCGAGATCGGGAACCAGCAACCCGCTACCGACCAGGGAATCGCCTCCCGTGTCGCGACCCTGACAAGCCGGTTCGTGGTTGTTCCCATCACCGACATTCCCCCGGAAGTCCCCGGCAACAACAGTGCTAATGCAACCGCTACCACCATTTACGATCTGGTAGGACAGGACAACCCCAACGGGGTTTACAACCCGGCTTCTTACTCATTCGGGGCTTCAGTCCGGATCATCGGGTATGCCTTATTCGAAATTCTGGATCCGACTGAGTGGACGCGGGTTGGAACCAACATCCAGCCAGGTGATGCCGGGGATCTTGGCCCGGCCCAAAGTGGGCAGATACGAGGAAAGTTCATTCGCTACATAGTTAAACCCGGGGAAATGCCGGTCAACTGATTCGAATCGCCGAGTGATTGATCTACCGTATCTACTCAATAATTCGGGAAAACTCAATGATTCCTGGTGCAGGAGGTTTCTCCCTGTAGTCGAAATGACAGCATCGTTTGTCATTCCGAACGAATGTGAGGAACCTCGCTTTATGTTGAGAATCAGGTAATGCCCTTCCTTTTTGAGCAGATACGATCTACCCAATAATTCCGAAATTTTGGCATATTGATTGCTTTCGACAAAAGGGACACCGTCGTACGTTGCGGTTTGAGGGAGGCTCGAAATGAGTAAGGTTGGCTTTGCGAAAAAATTTTCCCTGAACGGTGGGCAAGTTCTCATCCTGACAGCCTTGGGGATTACGTTTATCGTTGGAATGATCGGTGTCGTCACTGACGTCGGCTGGATGTACGCCTCGAAGAACAAGCTGGAGACCGCCATAAATGCAGGCTGGAAAGCTGGTTTCGACGAGATCAAAAGAATCAAATCCACCGTCAGTGGTCCGCTGAGTGCTTCTGATAAAGCGAATGTAACGCTACGGGTTCAGGAGGTCATCCTCAAAAATGGGTATTCAACACCGGATCTCTTGAACGTGAATATCGCCTTCGGAAGTGATGATACTCTGACGGTCACCTCCAGTCAAACCGTAGGCCTGTTTTTCGCGCGGGTGATCGGTCATAGCAGCGCGAATGTGAATGCAGGACGTGTAGATACACCAGACAATTACGCCATGATTCCAATTGCTATTCCACACGGGACCACCAAGGATATCTCCAAAACAAGGTATCTCGTTGATTTCTTCCCGGAGAGCGAAGTTGGCCCGGGAAATGAGTTTTCAACGGGAACCGAATACATCATCAAGCTTGGAAACAGCGGTCCGGACGATATTCCCCCGGGAACAGACCCCGCATCATTCGTGAGGATACTGGTACCCATGGATGTTGCAGGGCAGGGAACCACCGAGTCGAAATATTTGAAAGCTTACGGTGTAGTTCACTGGATTCTTGGGCAGAGCGACCTGGTGCCGGCGGACTGGCTGATCGGTTACCGCGGTGGAGCCTTCCTGCTCAAATACCATCCCGACATTAAACAACGCCTGTCAGACCGTAGCATTTATTTTCAAGAATTGACTGCCTCGGAAGCAAACGCCATCTACGCCACGGTTGGAGACCACAACCTCCAGTTGTCCTATCAACCCCACCTCAAGATTTACTCTTCCCAGAGCTCAGACGATCCCGTCGAAGTCATCCTGAAGGCTGCGGAGATTCCCTATGGCGGCACAGGATCGGGAGAGTCATACGTCCCTTACACCGTTGGCCGGAGCGCGGCCTTCGCTCCGGGGAATTGCAACCATCTCTACGACAATGAGATCCTCTCCGGAGAACTGGCAACCGGAGCGCACTGGATTCACCTCCATCACGAGGACTTCACCGGAAATGACGAAGGAAATCATCCTGGTGGAACGTCGGAGGAGAACACTACGGCGGCCTCGGATGGGTACGCAGCATCGGGCTCCTATACCGCTTACCAGGTAATGAAACAGGAGATCGCCTACACAATCAGGCAGTTCGTGGAATCCGGCAAAATGATGTATTGCCAGTGCTTCGCGACTGAAACCCTCGACGCCGCCCTCTGGATGAGGCGCCTGCGGAAGGGCTTGGTGGGCGACCTGTTCAGCGATTGCCTGGCTTTTTCGGGCTTCTCATTAAATATGGGAACCCCTACGACTTCCAACCAGAATGTAAGCGGAACTGTCGTCGCCATCGAAGGGAACAGTGCCACCGTCAGTGTAATCAACCCCGGCGATGGCACGATGGAAGAGGTTGCCGTTCCCATGTCCACCACAGTAACCTCGACCGACAATGTCGCCGGAAAGGTACAGAGCGTCGGGGCCACCGATTCTGTCGTCAAGTTGACATCGCCACACTCAATGCGAAACCGACTGGTTACCATTTCCAATGCTGATATCATGGCCAACAACGGGAACCCCTCGGTAGCTGTAAACGACACGATTTCGAATTATAGCCTCACCACTACAACGATAACCCCTACGGATCCACTGCCGGTGCTGAACCAAGCGTACACGGTTTCAATTTCCGTCACCACCTACAGCGGGGGGTACCCTACCCATACTCCGTTTACGACGATCAATACCAAGGATTCAGGAAACTACAACCTTCACGACATTTACGACCCACGCCAACAAGACCACCAGATGACCAATCTGAGCGGGTTCAGCGGGAAGACCTCGTCCTTCAATTTTGCGAATATCAGACTTACCGGTTCGAACCCGGTGACTGTCATGGGAAGCATCGGCAGCACGGATGCGACGTCCGCGACTTCGAAAAAGTACCTTTCGGGGCACTGCGGA
>MNYA01000263.1 GCA_001872985.1 bacterium CG2_30_54_10
ATCTTCACGTAGCCTTCGTCTTCCCCACCCGTGGAAGGGGACTGAATGACGGGGTCAAGGTTCCGCCGATCCCCGGGCAACTGGTCGGAACGGCTTGCTACCTGAGCGACCGTCAGGCTTGGTTTTTCGCCCAGTCACGCGATCGCGGCCGGACGATCGCCCAGTGCCTCGTGGTTCGCCCGGACGGAACAGTGATCGCGCAGGTTCAGGAACCGACTCCAGACAGTGGATGGTTGCACAGCCTGGGCGGAAAAAGTGCCGCCGGATCCGCGCTTTTCGCGGCAACGGATCGCGGAGTCATAAGGTTGGAGATACAATCGGGCGTCGTGACCGAAACGCGACGGTTCGCCGATACCGAATCCATGGTCAAGGAGGGAAGCTCGATCCTTGTCGCTCCGGATGGTCTCTACACCACTGACGGTCAGGAATTGTGGCATCTGAAGATTGACTCATCCCCTTAAACAAAAGCACATTGAATTTGTGGTTTAATGAGCTCAGTTCTTGAATGTATGAGGGCTTTCCTCCAATTCCTACTTCCACCGCCCTGCTCCCTTTTACACAAGTTCACGCGCATACAGATCGAAAGGAGAAAGACAATGCTAACAACACACAAAACCACCCCACGGACCATTTCGACCCCAATGCCAACACCCGTTCCCCTGCCGCTTCCAAGGCACTTCGCGACCGGCAATTCCTTCCAATCAGCCTACGCGGTCGGGGATGTTTCCGGTCTTCAGAAAACTGCAGAATGCTGGAAAACACAGCATTCCCTGAAGGCTGTTGGAGGAGACCGCGTGAAGATCCATCTTCTGGTGATCGACGACCAGTTCGATTTCACCTTTCCCGACGGTTCGCTGTTCGTTGCCGGACGCTCCGGCAAAGGTGCAATGGAAGCCCAGGATCGTCTTGTACAATTCATCTACAAATACCTGCATGTCATTTCTCAAATAACATGCACCATGGACACCCACCTTCCCTACCAGATTTTCTTTCCGAGCGCCCATCTGAGGAGCGACGGCACTCACCCCGACCCCCATACGATGATTTCCGCAGAGGACTACCGTCAAGGGCGCTATCGGCCGAACCCCGCGATGGCAAAGCAACTGGGCGTGGACCCGATCTGGCTGCAACGCCAATTCATCCACTATTGCGAGAAGCTCGAGGAAAGCGGAAAGTACCAGCTCTACTTATGGCCCTATCACTGCCTTCTCGGCACAAACGGGCACAGGTTGGCCGGTGTCGTCGATGAAGCCAGGCTGTTCCACGGATTCTGCCGTGGAGCCGAAAACCGTCCCGAGATCAAAGGAGGCAACCCGCTGACGGAGCACTATTCGATCTTCTCTCCTGAGGTCACCACCTGTTGGGATGGAAACCCCATTCCCGGCGTGCAAAAGAACACCCGGCTGATCAAAACCCTCCTTGAAGCCGACATGGTGATGATGGCCGGCCTGGCCTCGAGTCACTGCGTCAAGGAGAGCATCGCCGATTTCCTTGGGGAAATACAGAGGCAGGATCCCGCATTGGCGCGGAAGGTCTACATCCTAAAGGATTGCACCGCCCCGGTCGTCGTTCCCGGAGGCCTCGATTTCACTGATGATGCGGATAGAGCCATGAAAAGCTTCTCGGACGCCGGAATGCACGTGGTCGAAACCGGCATTCCCCTCGAAAAATGGCCCGACCTGCCGTTTTGAGAATCCGTCTACTCCACTGCCGTAACTGCTTCCGCCCCGCGCCCAGAGAAGTCAGCGCATTGCGCTTTTTTTTAAAGAGCAACGATCTGAATAAATTTCGGGAGACCATTGTCGGGAAAGGCTTTCGTCCGTATGGAATACGCGAGAATCAATTATATTTCGCCGAATGAACGGAAAGAAAGGAGCCAAATCGTGAAATCGACATCGACGTCGGCAATCAATGTTAATCAGTTGTTTCAGCAGGCGCACAATGAAGGGACGCTTTCTGCACAATCCCTTCAGACGTTGGAACAGATCGACATCGGAGTGCAGATCCAGGCGGGCCTGGGAGTTTCAGTGGAAAATGTCCATGCCAGCGAGGTCATACTCGTGACAATGATGGTGGATGACTCCGGCTCAATTCGATTTTCCGGAAATGCCCAAACGGTCCGGGAAGGCCACAACACGGTGCTGGACGCTTTAGCAGCGAGCAAGCAAAGCGGAGGCATTCTTTCGCATACCTGCTACCTGAACGGAACCATCCTGTTTCCCTACCTTCCGATGTCCATCCTGGACGACCTTATGAAGAAAAGGACAGGCGTTGTCAGATACGTCCCGAACCCGTTGGTAGTCAGAATGGATACGAAAAACTACGATCCCAACGAGGGAACTCCGCTCTACGACCAAACCGTCGTGTTGCTTGGAAGAGTTCTCCCCAAATATCAGGAATTCGCTGAAGCCGGGGTAATGGCCAGAACGATAACCCTGATTATTACCGACGGCGCTGATGAGCATTCCACCACGGCATCGGCGGCATCCGTTAAATCCCTCGTCCAGGATCTGATTGGCGAAAACCACATCGTCGCAGGAATGGGGATCGCTGGAGGCGGGCAGGAGCCTTTCAGAAACATTTTCCGACAGATGGGAATCCCCGACCAATGGATTCTCACCCCCGGAAGCAACTCCTCCGAAATCCGGAAGGCCTTCCAGGTTTTCTCACAGTCCGCCGTGAGAGCCAGCCAGGGCGCCGCCCAATTCAACCAGACTGGCGCGGGTGGCTTTTTGACAGCTTAAAGCCTTTCAACTTGGTTCGTGCGCATCAAACACAGTAGCAGGGGTGCCCCGACAGGTCGCCTCTGCTACTGTGTTCTTGCAATTAAGGGGACAAAACGGCAGGGCCGAAAACCTGCTCACTGCGGAGAAAGTTATCTACTCAATAATTCGGGGAAACTCAATGGTTCCTGGCGCAAGAGATTTCTGTAACTTCTCAATAAAGGGGGGCACGCGCCCCCCTTCGCCTCGCGAAGTGAATTCGCGAGGCCCATCCCCCGCGGTCGGGCGCTTTGCGCCCTCCGGTCCGCCTTCAATCTTCCCCCGACTTATTGAGATGATACTTTCTTTCCTTCCCCTCCAGATCTGCGTTAATCCG
>MNYA01000084.1 GCA_001872985.1 bacterium CG2_30_54_10
CATGCTTTTCCCGGCCCCTCCGGAAGCACCATCGATTTCGAGGTTACGATCGTCCCCCTGAAAGAAAAGCGAAACTCTTTTCTCCTGTTCCTTTTCGAGCCGGTCCGGGCCGCTCGAACCCTGGAGGATGAGGTGAAGCGGCTTCGTGAAGAGATGGTCTCGGTCGTCAGCGAGCAGCGAAAAACCTTTTCCTATCTGAACCATCAGGTTCGTACAAGCCTGAGCAATATAACGGGGATGTTGGAAACCCTTCTGGATTCCGATTTGGAATCACCGATCCGGGAAATGGGCGAAACAGCCCTGATCTCATCGATTGCAATCCTCGATGTATTGAACGAAACGGCAGTAGTGCAGAAGCAAGGAATTCGCCGCTTGAGTCTTGAATCGGTCGATTTCGACCCCCGACGTCTTTTGGAGGTTTTGGTAGAGCAGAACGCAGACTTGGCGTTCCGGAAGGAGCTCGACCTCACGTGCGTGATCCAACCCGAGGTGCCGGCCTCCATTGTCGGCGACCCTGGCTGTTTGCAACAGGTTATTCAAAACCTTATCGAGAACTTCATTCAAGCAACCCCAAAGGGGCAGATCCGGGTGAAGATGCTGGTGCAAAGTTCATCCCCCGATCGGGTTGTTTTGCGCATCGAGTTTTATGACATGAAAGAAGAAATATGCCGATTGGCGGGTGAAGGTGAGGCGTCCACCGCTGGAAGAGCTTCTGCCAAGCTTTCCTCAGATCACGGAACGATTCTGGAATTTCTGCATGCAGTCAACATCACCGAATTGCTCGGCGGAAAAATGATCGCCGATGCGCGATCGGATGGCCATTCCTGTTTCTCTTTCATCTGTCCGTTCAAGATCCGGGATGCATTGCCCGAGCCACCCGGGCAGATCATCACGCAAGCCCATGACCGTCTTCTTATGATTACCCAAGCGCAAGATCGCCTGCTTCTTGTCGCGCATCCTCAAGAAGCCACTCGGCTCGCGATTTCCGAGCAATGGAAAGCCTGGGGCGGAAAAACTATAGAGGCTGATTCAGAGCGAAAGACCATTCAACAACTGAAAGAGCGCCGGGAAGTGCCCGACCGTATTGCCCTCATTGCTCTCGATTTTTTCTGGACAAACAGCGACGATCTTCGTCCCATTCTGTCGGACCGCCACTTGCACGAGATCATGGGAATTCCCTGTATCGTTGTTTCACCATGGGAATTCGGCGATAAATCGACCACCAGGCACGAAAATCCCGGAATCCCCACGTTGGTACGGCCGATTGTCCCCTCAAAATGGCTCGACCTACTTGCCTGGATCTTTCGCTCCGACCCGACGGAAGCTGAAAAAGCCGGGTTCGTCGATTCGCAAATCAAGGTGCTTCTTGTTGACGATAACCGAACCAACCTTCGCGTTGCCGCCAGAATCCTGGAAAACCTTGGAGCCCACGTAAGCAGCGTTGAAAGCGGAAAAGAGGCTTTGAAACTTCTTGCCGGTCAAATATTCGATCTTGTTTTTCTTGCCTGTATCATGCCGGAAATGGATGGGTTTGAAGTAGCGCGTCGGATACGAAAGAATGAAAAGGAAGGCCCCCACCGGACTCCGATCGTCGCAATTTCCGCGAATGTCCAGCCCGAATATCAGAGCCGTTCTTTATCGGCCGGGATGGACGGCTTCATCGCCAAGCCTTTCAAAAAGGCCGATTTCAAATGGGCGCTGGAGCGCATTGGGCGCAAATCGAAGAAAGATAGGGAGGGAGGAAACTTGCCATTGCGAGCGAAGCGAAGCAATCCTCAATGATTTTCATCAATACGGATGAGGGGTCAGAAAATAGCTCCGAACCCCACAATCACTGGAAGATAGTCGTAGAAATCGGTGTATGAACTTTCGCTCTGAACTGCGGCATCCATCCAAAAACCCCGATGGGACTTGTATCTCCAGCCGATGGAGAAAACATCTCCGTTGTAGTCGACAATATAATGGCTTCGGTAGCCTCGTTCTCCGGGTTGTGAGGGCGGATATTCCGTGCCGACCAGAAGGCTGACGTCTTTCGGCCGCTTCCGACCGCGATCGTAGGCTCCGTAATTGGCCACTCCCGAACCGGGGTTTCCCCCGAAATTCCAGCCTACCCCAAAACCGCCCAGGGTAAAATACAGCGTATGGTAATTGTTGGGGTTCGCATCGAGAACGATTCCCATTGCGGATTCTGAAAATTCTCCCACGCCCATGGATGGCAGGCGAACCTTGAAGTTGAAGGTGGGATCCGGATCGAAATCAGTGTTCCCTCTTCTGGAATCAATCGCCTTCTGAACTCCGAGCTCGAAGTCCCGGATCGGCGAAAAACCGAAGGCCATGTTGGTCAGATATTCAGATTTCTTGGTCCCTGGAATGAAAAATCGCCTGGAATGGAATCCGAGTTCTACCTGCTTCGGTTTGATCGTCGTGTGCGATGGAACCTGGAAAAACCCCGATGGTCCTTGAAGTGTCAGATCCGCCCGCGAAGAGCAGGGCAAAAGAACGAACAGCACCACCGTGACGATCTTCCAGAATGAATGAATCGGGTTGAAACTCATTTTTTCGATTTCACCAAGTCAGGATTTTCTTCGGAAAACTGTTTATGGCATTCCCAGAAATTTTGACAATACGTGCAACAATTCCGCATCTCAAACTTACGCTCTCCTCGGTACCAGTTGATTTTGCACCTTTGAAAATACTGGCATCTCCAGCAGCAGTGCCAGTTCATTTTCAGAAAATTCCGACGCTTGATTTCCTCAATGATCAGGGCCATCGAAATCAGGCTCTTCTCTACATTCGGGCTCGCAAGAAGAACCTGAAACTCGGAAATCTCCTCATCGCTACCATAAATATTCACGATGAAAATTTCTTCAGCAAAAACCGGCAAATACTCGCTCATGCGTATTTGGCCGATTGAAACTCGGTAATCACAGCATCCCCCTTCAACTCTATCGGCACTTGATCGATACTCCTAAATGATTGAGGCGTTGTTAAGAAATAACGTAACTTCTCAAAAAAGGGGGGCACGCGCCCCCCTTCGCCTCGCGAAGTGAATTCGCGAGGCTCATCCCCCGCGGTCGGGCGCTTTGCG
>MNYA01000309.1 GCA_001872985.1 bacterium CG2_30_54_10
TTTTCCAGAATCGGGGGGATTTCCTCGCATACGCTGGCCATGAGAGACTTTTCAGAGGGCGAGTAAGGAAGCTTCCCAAGTTTCGGCGCCAGGAACAATGCCCCAACAACCTGCATTCCGTCAGCATCAAGCCTCGCTCCCCGGGACGACGTTCCTTTGTACCTTCTCATGCCGGGGCCCGACCCCTCTGACTTCTTCCCGAAAGTTCCTGTCGAGCCCCCGATCGGAAACGCCAGACGGAAACCCCGCTCACGCCATTCCTTGAACTCCTTGGTCGAAAACCCAGGGTTGTCCTGCCCGGCTTCGATGATCGCATCAAGCTCATTGAAGGGAAGCCACGCATCCGGAAATCCGGGTGCCGGTACCGGCGCATTGTCGGTTGACGAGACCACAAGCCCGGTTTTCAGGCTGATCACTCCTTCGGAAAAATCTAGAAACGGCGCCGATTCACGCAGAAAGGCCGCCAATACACCGCGCGAGCTTGCCTCTTTCCGCATGGCGGCAAGAAGCTGCCGCATGACCTCGCCGGAATCGAAACTCCGTTTCCCGAATAACCTATCAACCAGCCGCACCAGCAGATCTTTCATCGGAGAGAACAAGGCGGCGATGAAAAGCGTTGAAACGATTGTGGTCCAGCCTGAGGATAAATCGAGAATGTTCTGGAGGCCATTTTCGAGAAGCTCCAGAATCCCTGCCAGAATCGCCGTCAGAAGCGTATAAACCAACCCTATGGAGAAAAACAGGTCGATCTCCATCAGGTTGTATCTAAGAATCGCGTACGCCAGAATACATGACATGACCACCCCAAGGGTGGGGAAAAGTCCGAAGGTATAAGCTGAATAACCCGAGAGATACCACCTGCCGAGAGCTATGAACAGAGGCCCTGCGGTTCCAGGAAGCGCGAGGGCCGCGAAAGTGTAACGAAGCCGCCTGAGCTGGAAGTCCGAATCGGCTTTTTTCCAGACCTCGGACAATGAATGAAGAACCAGCAGAAGATACCCGACGACGATTCCCTTCGCTAAAAACTCAAACCGCCCGAAAGCAAGCAAAAAACCGTTTTCGATGGGTTCCCAGCTCGTCACAAGACGGTCGGTCCAAAGCAAAAAGAGAAGCGCCAGGGTCGGAACGAAAAACAAACATCCCGAAGCGCCCGTTTTCAGGATCGGCGCGCCTTCCCAACGCTTGGGGAAAATCGCAGCGAACCAAGCGAAAACGTATGGAAGCAAAACAATCGGAGTAAAAAGCAGCTTTGGAAGCGCGACTTGAAATGGCAGACTCATCAACAGCAGTTCGCCGAATGACCACAGGAAAAACAGGAACATCAACAAAGCGAAAACCTGGTTAACGCGATGCCCGGGAGACTTGGCCAATACAAGAAGCCCCAAGGCCAACTGGGTTCCCATTGAGAGAAGACAGATCAGGATGGCCAGGGCCATGACGTCAGCGGAAATGCCAGCTTGGCTGAAGTAGGCGTGAATGCGGGGCGCGAAGCGTTACCGAGGTTGCGAGGGTCAGAAACTCACGGCTCTGGCGAACCTTTATCCGGATTCGGATGAAAGTTATCCGGCTTCGCTGCCCGGAATCATTCTCAACCATGTTGAAAGGGTAGAAAATCGGCCCGGCATCCGGAGTTATCTCCTCGTAAAACGGGTAGAAAATCGAGCTTTCGATGTGCTCCGCCGACATCAGCTCGCGTGGATCTTCCCCTCGCTCCGCACGCAAAAGCGTGCAACGATTGCCGCTTTTCTCGAGTTGATAGGTAACGATGATCGGGGCGGGAGTTTCGTCTTCTTCCTCCTGGTAGTTGGGAAACCGGCTGATTTTGATCGAATCCGAGCTGATCTCGAGAACTTCTTTGGCGCATCGCAGATCTGTGACGAGGCGCTCCATCTTTTGCCTCAGCTCTGACTGAAGAGTCAGTCGGGTGGTTCCCTTGGCGACAGTGGAAAGGCCTTGCGATTGCAGAAGATACATTACGCCCCCGACCAGGATGGTCAGGGACATGGCGAGCAACAGCTCCACCAGCGTGAACGCAAGACGATTTCTGATCATTGGAAAAACATACCGATCATTTGTGGCGGCCCACGAGCGTGACGACTTCGGCAAACTTGTGTCCAAGCTTGTCGTATACCCTGACTGTTATCTTCTTCAACCGCGGAGGGACGGCATTATCGAACTTGTCGTCGACTTCCAGGATTCGACGAAACCCCCTTGCCTCTTCGGAGTAAAGGTCGAAGTCACGGCGAAAGGCCTGCTTGTACAGGTCTCTGAGACGGCCATAAGTCTCTTTCCCTTCTTCTTCGAGGGACTGTTCCCTGGTCATGACGTCTGAAAAAACCTTTTCGAACGCGTCCTTGGTTTCAAACGCTTTTTCAAAATTGGGTCTGTCACGAAATACACCCCTAAAGTTTTCAAAATCTGATTTGATCAGTTCGAACGGTAGGGAACGCACCTCCTCGATCTTTTCCCGGGCAAGATTGTGGGCCGTGATCTGTTCAGCATTCTCGTGGCTTCCCTGAACTCCAAAGATGAACATACGGGTAAAGGGAAGGGCAAGCAGACCTAGAAGGGTCAAAACAACAAGAATTTCGACGAAGGTAAACCCCTCCGCCGGAAAACGAAGCACCCTTCGGAGAGGAAAATTCCCGATCATGCACCGAATCCTATCATGATTCATTGTCCCACTGCCACCAAGCTATGGCAATCTTCCCCGGAATCCCGGGAATCCCCGAAGCTGAGTAAGGGGGCATGGACACCCCTTCCAGACCAAAACGGGGTGGTGACAGGATCCAACGGATGAAGGGCTGTCATTGCGAGCGAAGCGAGGGGCAATCCGCCTGATCTGGATTGCTTCGTCACTGGGGCTCCTCGCAATGACAAATCGCCATCAGTTAATGTACTTCCAGTACCCAAAATGGTTTCGTAACGGCTTCGTTGATTGGGAAAAAAGTGGAAAAAAATGGAGGCGGAACCAAAATTTCAACGATCGTAAGAGTTTAGCGGTTTGAAAAAATGGAGAACGAAGGAATTTAGGAGAAGTGGAGATAGAGAAAATGATGAATGATGAATGATGAATGATGAATGATGAATGGAGAATTGGAGAGGTTTTCTCAAGAATCCTAAATTTATTTGACACTGTAGCAACTTTACAGACAGACTTTTTGTCAAACACTGTCATTGCGAGCTAAGCGAAG
>MNYA01000318.1 GCA_001872985.1 bacterium CG2_30_54_10
TTCGCCTCGCGAAGTGAATTCGCGAGGCTCATCCCCCGCGGTCGTTCGCCTCGCGAAGTGAATTCGCGAGGCTCATCCCCCGCGGTCGGGCGCTTTGCGCCCTCCGGTCTGCCTTCGCTCTTCCCCCGACTTATTGAGATGTTACGCATTTTCTCAATAAAGAAGAGCTTATCAGATTGGAGCATCACGTAGCATCTGGGCGGCATCTTCAGGTGGAGTCGGATTTATATAAAATCCTGAGCCCCACTCGAAACCAGCCACGCGGGTGAGCTTTGGGATGATCTCGACATGCCAATGGAAGAAATCTTTGTAGGATTCGGAGCAAGGCGATGAATGGAGAATGAAATTATACGGGATGTCCGGAAGAAGGATGTTCATTCGGCGCAATGAGATCTGGAGGGCATTCGCGAATCCGTGGACGTGATCGTTGTCGAGAATCTCGAAAAAGGGTTGATGGGCCATCGGAATGATGAGCATTTCAAACGGGAAGCGGGAAGCAAATGGACAAAAAACCAGAAAAAGCTTGTCCTGAAAGACTATGCGGCTGGGCTCCCCGAGCTCTTGTCTGATGATGTCGCAATATATGCAGCGATCGTGGTAATGGAAATATTCCCGGGCTCCATCTATCTCTTCTTCGATCCGCTTCGGGATGATCGGAGTGGCAACAATGTGAGAATGCGAGTGTGAAAAGTTCGATACTCCCCGCCCGCTGTTCTTGACAACCAGAAAATGCTTGAACCGGGGATTTTTCTTGATTTCCTGGAGTCGCTGTTTGTATGCCCAGATAACTTCCCTTACTTGATCGAGATTGACGTTCAAAAGATTCTGCCGGTGAAGCGGAGCCTCGATAACCACCTCATGAACACCGATCGAGTTCATCGCATCAAACATCCCGATCCCTTCGCGGCCGACATCCCCTTCCGGTGAAAGAATCGGGCTACGATCCGGGATGATCCGAACCCACCAGCCAGGGGTATCAGAAAGTGTCCCGGTTTTTCGGAAGGCAAGGCTTTCTTTCGGGGTCATTTTCTCATTGCCTTCACAAAACGGGCAGGGGGAATCTTCTTCAGGTGGTAAGCCCCGTTCGGGGGGGAAATCCTGGGGTCTTTTTCCACGCTCGGGAGAAATTATGACCCATTGCTTTAGAACCGGATCTTTGCGGAGTTGTGGCATGATTTACCTCGCGATCAAGGTATTGCGAACCTTTTAGTCGCTGTCGGTCTGCTTCAAATACCTGGCAGCCACCTCAGGTGGAACGGGGTTTACATAGAACCCTGATCCCCATTCGAAGCCGGCGACTTTTGTCAGCCTAGGCATGATTTCAAGGTGCCAGTGGTAATAATCGGCGCAGAGCTCATCGCAGGGGGATGTGTGGATGATGTAATTGAAAGGGGGGGATCCAAGCGTCTTCATCAGCTTCCGCATGGTGGCGTGGAGCGTCTGCGCGAAACTTTCCTGCTCCGCCTCCTCGATCTCGCCAAATGATGCCTTGTGATCCTTGGGAGCGATCCAGGTTTCAAAAGGAAACCTGGAGGCGAAGGGCGCGAAGGCGACGAAACTTTCATTTTCATGGATGACCCGGCTTCCAGAGCTCAACTCCTGGCGAATGATATCGCAAAAGACGCATCGTTCTTTATAGTAGAAATACTGTTTGGCCCCTTCAACCTCCTCCATGACGCGCTTTGGAATTATCGGCGTGGCTATCAATTGTGAATGAGGATGGTCAAGACTTGCTCCTGCTGCGGATCCGCTGTTTTTGAAAATCAGGATATAACGAAAACGTCGGTCCCTTTTGAGATCCCGGTATCTGTCGCAATAGGCGTTCACGATCTTGAAGACCTGTTCGACTGAAAACACCTCGAAACTTCCGTGGTGATCGGGGGTTTCGATGATTACCTCGTGAGCTCCCACTCCATTCATCATGTCGTACAAGCCTATGCCGGTACGGTCGAGATCCCCTTCGATCTGGAGAGCCGGATATCGGTTTGGCACCACCCGAAGTTTCCAGCCGGGTTGATTGGGAAGAGTGTTGGGTTCCCTGTAAGACATAACTTCAGGAGGAGTGGACGACTCCTTATCCATGCAGAACGGGCACGAATCCTGTTTGTTTTCAACCCTCAGGACGGAAAAGTCTTTGGGACCCTTGGGATTTTCAAGGATGGTGATGACCCAACGTTTTGTGACCGGATCTTTTCGTAGCTGCGGCATTTAGGGTCTTCCTCCTGAATTGCTAGAGCCGTTGTATTATATTCCCCTCCAGGAGTAATCGCAAATTACGAAAAAAAAATTGACAAGAAAACCTCCCAGGGGTAGATTGCGTAGTTGAGCCCGGCATTCGCGGTACATAAAACCAGCGGGTTATTTTTTAGCAAGACGAGGTAATCCATGGGACGCAAGAGGACTTGTGAACTGGCATTCTGCAAGGGAGTGGTTGAGGGTACCCGAAACAAGCGCCGATGTGACAACGATCGGAACATCCACTTGCACCAGGTGATCTCGAAAAATGTCAAGAAGATCATGCGTTACATCGAGAACCACGAGGATTTCACAGCAAACGATGTAAACCGGGATCTTTTCAAAAACCGCCTGGATAAAAATGAAAAGGGTTCGATGTACCGAATGTTCCAAGCGATGGTTCGTGAGGAGTATCTTTGCGAAAAAGAGAAGAGGGAAGGCCTGAAGGTCTATTCCTATGCGATCGCTGCTCCCAAGGCGAGCGCACCGGTTGGGGAAAAGCCACCCCTGCCTCTTGAAACCCCGGTTCTTTCACCGCGCGAGATCCTCCTTGGAAAACTGCGAGAGTTCGTCCACATGAAAAGCGGCACCTGGAACCATGATGATTGGTTGTGGCTTATCCACCGGCCGGATGTCCATGCGTTCGGAGCATCCGAGGGTGAAATCGGTCTTCTTCTCGAAGAAGAAAAGCTTCGCTTTTGGGCCCGGAAGCAATAATCAGAAAAAAGACGTCAGAGAGAGAGAAACCCCAGCCGGTGACGGTTGGGGTTTCTCTCTCTGGAAGAAATTTGTCCTAGGCCCTGCAAGCGAATAAAACCACGCCAGAAAAGCGCTCGAGAAAAGCAATATTTTCACCGCGAACCAGAGCTGTTCGGGCCAAGAATTTCACATTCCACCAAAACAGCACCCGCACCATAGAATTTTTTGGATGAAGCACTTTAGTGCAGAGTACGGCTCTGACAATATTT
>MNYA01000131.1:0-2960 GCA_001872985.1 bacterium CG2_30_54_10
ACGTCTTCCTTGAGGGCTGTCGCTTTCTGGAAAGCCTCCTCGGCTTCTTTGGTCTTGCCTTCACGATTTGCGGCATCCCCGAGAAGAAAAAATGTCTCGAAGGCTTTCGGATCAAGCGCGACCGATTTCTGAAACCATCCTCGCGATTCGGCATATTTCCTCTGGTTGAACTCGACAACCCCCCGGTAGTGGAGAGCCTTCGCGTTTTTCGGTTCTTTCTTGATCAATTCATCGAGCAGTTGGGTAGCCGGAGCGAATTCCTCGGCATCGATATGGGCGATCGCAATTTCAAGAGGGGTCTCAGGTTTGGCAGTCGAGGGGGTCTTGGGCTTTGGAGGGTGAACCGGCATTTTTGGTTGTTCGAGGGTTTTCCCGCCCGGCGAGTTGTATCCACCGAAAGTCACTTCTTTTGGAGGCGCTCCCGGCCGGCCGCCAGAAACGATCTTAGCTGTAGACTGAGCTGCAATCGTTTGCTGTATCTGGCTCAACAAGGTTGCATACTGAGGAACCCCGGGGTTTCTCTCGCTCAGGATCGTCGCTTGCTTGAGCGCGGCCGGATAATGTTTAATCATCAGAAGGCTGTATACAAGATAATACCGGGCTAAATGATGGTTCGGCGACATGTCGCAAACCTGTCCAAGGTAATCCACGGCTCCAGCCCAGTTCTGTTGGGAGTAGTGCTTCATTCCCTGGTCAAAAAGCGGCCCGACCAGATCTTGGCCGGACGCAGCGAGAGTCAACATCAATAGGATCGGAATCAGGAGCCGGAGCGGAATCGTATGTATCATCATTTCCTCCCGGGAAAGACGGGGCGCACGGGTTTTCCCGTGTCCCTAATCTTTACACATCGGCAAACCGCCATTCCTCCAGCATAACAACTCTGGGGAATATCTCAAAGCAGTTTTTGATTTACTCTTCCTGGCAGTCAGCGTTTTTTCTTGGAGCAAGTTGTGCAGATAACCGTCGCTCCGTCGGTATCAAACTCGTAGGTTGCTGATGGATCGACCGGACAAGAGAATTTTTCCTTGATATAGCCTTGGCCCTTTTTCCCTGGTTTCATCAGCTCGTCTTGGTTTAGTGCGCTCATCTTGCGTTCAGGGTGTGCCTTGCTGTATTTCCAGGCGGCGGCCGCAAGTTGCCCGCAGTTGTACCCGCAGGTGCCTCGTTTGGGGCCGGTCCCGACGGCCAGAAGGAAAAAAATGATCGCGGCAAGGATCAAAACGGCCGGAATAATGATGCAAGAAGGCGAAAAACTCCCTTCTGTCGGATCGTATTCACCTGCGGTTTTGATCACCTTACCGCCTTTGGGATTCTTTTTGAGGATTTCCCCGCACTTCTTGCACATCAGCGACCCAAGATCATTGGCTGACTTGCAAGTTGGACAGATGCTCTTCGGAACCGGGGCAGTCGCCTCACCCTTCTTTTCGGTAGCCATCCTCCGCATCCTTTCTGCTTTCTGAGGAGAAATAAGCCTGGCTTTTCTGTAAACTGAAGAAATAATCGACCCGATTGTTATACTATATTAGCCAACGAAATGCACTTTGGCAACAGGATAGTTCCCATGAGCCTTAAACCAGCCTGGGTATTTTCTTCCGAACAGATCAAAGGGTTTAAATATGCTTTTGAGGAAGTCCTGGCAGTGCCGTTTCTGCACCGCTATTGCTCCCTTTTGAGCCACGTCCATTATGTCGCTACCGCCCTGTTCAAGAAAATGGACGGCCTGGCAAAGGAAAAATGAAATTCAGCTCCGTCAAGGGATTAAAAGAATCGCTTGCAGGGTGCCTTCTCGGACAGGCGGTGGGAGACAGCCTCGGGTTGCCCTGTGAGGGGCTTTCACCTGACCGGATCGCGGTTTTGTTCCCTCTCCCTTTACGCCAAAGGCTCGTTTTCGGCCGTGGAATGGTTTCTGACGATACCGAACACGCCGCCCTGACTGCTTTGGCATACCACGAGTCCAAGGGTAGTCCTACGGAATTCGGGATTGCGCTGGCCCGGAACCTTCGTTGGTGGCTTGCTGCTTTTCCGGGAGGCGTTGGTTATGCAACCTTGCGTGCATTGTGCAAATCCTGGCTTGGCTGGTCTCCCGCAAGTTCGGGAGTGCTATCGGCCGGAAATGGTCCTGCAATGCGGGGAACAGTTCTTGGCGTTCTGGCCGGTGAAGACTTTGAGGCGATGAAGGAGCTGGTCAAGGTTTCGACCCGACTGACCCACCTCGATCCCCGGGCTGAGGTTGGCGCTCTGGCTGTGGCCTGGGCCGCCCGAAATTCCCGTCTGACTTTCGGCCTCGGGCTTTCGCCGGGCCTTTCGCCGAGGCTTTCACCTGAGGCTGCAAACGCCGAGCTCACTGAACTTCTGTCGCCTCTTCAGGCCGGATCGGAACTGCTTGAACTCATCCGCCGGGCAGCCGAAAGCGCGTTCAAAAAGGAATCGGCCGCCGAATTCGCGGCAGCTATCGGGTCTCGCCGCGGTGTTTCGGGTTTCATGTTTCACACTGTTCCAGTGGTCTTTCAGGTATTGTTTGCTTATCCGGGGGATCTGAAAGGGGCTCTCACGGCGATTATTTCAGCCGGAGGGGACGCCGACACGACCGGCGCCATCCTCGGGGGAATCATGGGAGCCGGGTTGGGGTCTGACGGAATTCCAAAAGAGTGGGTTGATAGGCTTGTCGACTGGCCCTGGAATCCCGCCAGCCTCGAACGACTTGCAGCAGCCATTGCGAATAAGCTACCCACGGTCGGAGTTCCGTTCTGGGGCTTCCAGTTGGCCAGGAACCTTTTCTTTCTTGCGGTGATCCTAACCCACGGATTGCGTCGTCTGGCACCCCCCTACTGAAGCGATCCGGCTCGGATGTGAAAACCCTCTTTTGGCCGAGGCGAGCAAAGTAGCCGGTCTGACGAATGAACTTACACTCAACGAAACCTCCCTATTGGCCGATCACAACCGCAAAGGGGTCTCAGCAT
>MNYA01000131.1:2966-3058 GCA_001872985.1 bacterium CG2_30_54_10
TCATTGTAAATGTTTAGCCTGCTGAAGTGAATACCTCGAACCCTCGCTCAAACAGACACTTTGGAAAATTTACATGCCAATTATCGAGAAGC
>MNYA01000101.1:0-703 GCA_001872985.1 bacterium CG2_30_54_10
GAAGGTGCGGGTGATGTTCTGGCAGAGTGTTTCGTTTCAATAGTGTGTGACTTTTGAGGGTTGTGCGGTATTTACTCAAAAATTGACACTGTAGCAACTTTACAGACAGACTTTTTGTCAAACACTGTCATTGCGAGCGAAGCGAAGCAATCTTCTTCTTACCAGGAGATTGCTTCGTCGCTCCGCTCCTCGCAATGACATAACAACCAATTCGTCTGCCGATTTGCTACAGTCTCCAAAAATTCGGGGAAACTCAATGGTTCCTGGCACAAGAGATTTCTCCCTTCGTTCGAAATGACAGCATGGTTGTCATTCCGAACGAATGTGAGGAGTCTCGCTTTGTGTTGAGAATCAGCTGATGCCCCTTCTTTTCGAGCAGATACGTCGTACAGGATGTTAACAACTTCGCCTGTGTGTTTGGAGTTCCGAAAAGTAGCGGAGGGCTGAGAGCCTCCGCAGCAGCGCCTGGAAGCTGCAACTGCTTCGTGTGTCGAGAGGGGGCGCATGCCTCCTTTTCCTCTTCTTATTGAAAAATTGCCGGCGGGGTGGCCATGCCCGGATTGAAACACAGGTTTTCCTATGAAGACGCCGCAGCGCGCCTGCAAAAGCTTGAAACTCACGAAATCCGGGTTCCGATTGCCGGGAAGCTGAACGTAGCACTCGTCTTTCCGGGGAGCTACGCGGTAGGGATGAGCAACCTTGG
>MNYA01000101.1:711-3256 GCA_001872985.1 bacterium CG2_30_54_10
CGATTCATCGTCTCACCGGAACGGTCCAAGGCGTCGGCGTCGAGCGTTTTTTTCCCGCTCTCGACCGGGGCATGCCGCTGCAACCCCCATTTTACTCATTCGAAACCAGACGTCCGCTGGGTGATTTCGACCTGTTGGCTTTTTCGATCAGCTTCGAAGGAGACTTCGATGCAATTCCGTTGATTCTGAAACCTCTCGGAATCCCGATCCTTGCGGAACAGCGAAAGAAAGGGCGGTTTCCTCTGCTGGTGGCCGGTGGGGCTGCGATTGCCTCCAATCCGGAGGCGTTGTCGCGAATGTTCGATCTGCTCGTTCCGGGAGAGGGGGAGCGGGTGTGGCCTGAGCTGCTAAGAAGGCTGCTTTCCACGAGTCCATGGCCAGATTCGGTCGAAGGCCTTTCTGGGGTCTGGGTTCCCGCATTCTGCCCCAAGCCGGCTCCATCCGCTCAAAGGCACAATGTGGCCGCGGAGCCTGCATTTTCACATATCACAACTCCCTCGAACTTGTTCGGAGGGGCGCATCTTTTAGAAGTCATGCGCGGTTGCCCGCGGAGTTGTCCATTCTGCCTCGCCCGAGTCATCTACCACCCGCCGCGCCCACTGCCATTGGATGCGTTCTGTAGATGGCTGGACGCCCGACCGGCCATTGCGGATCTTGGACTGATCGCACCTTCTTTGTTCGATCACCCCGACATAGAGGGGATCCTGAGATTCTGCGGCGAGAAAGGTCTGCGCTTGCGAAACTCATCGGTCAAGTGGGAACGCCTTTCCGATACGGTTCTCCGCCTTTTGAACGCTTGCGGAGTCCGCGGACTTACCGTTGCCCCGGAATCCGGCAGCGAGTCACTCCGTCGAAAAATGGGGAAACCATTGCGGGAAGATTCCTTTTTTGATACGATGGGGCGTGTCTCGGCGCACGGATTTACGCAGTTGAAGCTGTATTTCATGGCGGGCTTCCCATCGGAAACTGATTCCGACCTTGAAGCAACCGTGGAGTTCCTGTTCCGGGCCGTTGAATGTGCAAGACCGGTCGGGCTTAACCTTGGAGCCACTTTTGCAGGTTTCGTTCCCAAGCAAGGAACGGCTTTATCCGAGAGCGCATTCCTCGGCTCCCAAGATTTGAAACGAAGGTTTGCTTTGCTCCGAAGGGGGCTTCGGCCGTTGTTTTCCTCGCTCAAAGTGCGATTCGAAAGCCCGGAGCAGGTTGCGCGGCAGGTTTGGCTTGCCCGGGTCGGCCCGGAGCTTTCAGAAGAATATATGAAGGAGGATTCCCGATGTCAGGCGACAAAGAGCCCGAGCCTCGGCGAGGATTTCGATCGGGAGGTCTGACCCGCCGACCTCTTTCGCGAGCGGCCGAGTGGAAAGAGTGGCGATCTCCCGAGGTTCTTCGTAGCGTCGAAACTCCTAATGGAGCGGTGAATTGGCTGGTGGTGTTGCTTGTCATGGTGTTCGCGTTTCTGTCCGTGGGCTGCACCGATCAGTCGGCCCCCCCGGTTCCTGGAAAGAAACTACGGATCGCCTTGATGATCACTCCCAAAGGGCTCAACGATCAAGGGTTCAACGACCTCGCCAATTCCGGTTTAAAAGAGGCGGGAAGGAAGTTCGGGATCGAGCCAGTTCTGATTGAGCCTGCAACGATGAAGGATCCCGAGGCTTCCCTTCGATTTTTCACCGGTCAGTCTTTTGACGCCATCATCGTTGTGGGCGTCGCTTTCCTCGATACCATCAGAAAAATTTCCAAGGAACGTCCGCAAATGCCCTTTATCGTCATAGACTCCGGCATCACCGAAGGGAACATAAAAGGCATTTCATTCAGAGAAGATGAAGGAAGCTTCCTGTGCGGCTTTCTTGCGGCACGCATTTCAAAAACAGCAAAGATCGGGTTCATCGGTGGAGTCAAGATCGATGTTATCCGGCGTTTCTTCAACGGGTTCCGAAACGGGGCGGTCTACGCCGCGAGCGGAACTATCGAAGTGGTAGAGCGTTATATTTCGGAGGATTTTTCCGGCTTCAACAAAGCCGAAGAGGCCAATACGATGGCAACGGAGATGTACAAAGACGGCTGCGATGTCATCTATGCGGCAGCCGGGGCTTCGGGGCTGGGTGTGATTTCCGCGGCTGCCAAGACAAAAAAGTACGCCATCGGAGTTGACATGAATCAGGATTCCATGGCTCCTGGCCATGTTCTGACAAGCATGCTCAAACGGGTCGATTTAGTCGTCGAGGATCTGGTCAAGACCCTTCAGGAAGGTAAGGGGCTTCAAGGAATCAAAACCAGTTACGGAATGGCCGATGGTGCGATAGATTTGACGGACTTCCAGTTTTCGCAGCCGACAGTCGGAGATGAACTGATCGCCCGGCTCGGCAAACTCCGGAAAGAAATCATCGCCGGAACGCTCAAGACCGACCAAACGACACCTTCCACGGCCTCTACGGCCTACACGGCCTCTACGGCCTACACGGCCTCTACGGCCTACACGGCCTCTACGGCCTACACGGCCTCTACGGCCTACACGGCCTCTGCCGCCGACACGGCTTCTGCCGCC
>MNYA01000132.1 GCA_001872985.1 bacterium CG2_30_54_10
TGACCCGTTGAAGGAGGGCAAGCAGCTTGAAAAAATCGGGAAGGCCGAAGAGGCTCTTGCTGTCTATCAGGCGGCGATTAAAGCTTCTCCGACGGAGGAGTTGTATCGTGAGACCGGGTCACTCCTCGGAAAACTACAGAAATACGACCAGGCCCAACCTGTCCTTGAAGAAGCCCTGAAGAAATATCCCGACTCGACTTCCCTCATGAACCTGCTCGGACTCATCGAATTCAAGCGGGGTTTGACTGCTGATGCCGGGAAACTCTGGGAGAAGGTTCTGGAGATCAATCCCAACAACTCCTTTGCCAAAGATTGGATCGCCAAGGTCAAGAAGACTTCCGCTGCTGTTTCCGTCCCCAAAGACGCTGAGCCATTGGGCGCATCGACGGCTTCCGAAGAGGGAGATCGAGTAACCTCGTTGGTCGGCGATCCCTCTCAGGAGCTTCCGGTCGCCGAGCAGGAAAAACTTGGCGAGAAGCTTTTTAAGGATATGTCGGCCCTCGATAAATACGATCTTGCAACTTTTGACAACCTTCATCGATCCGTCATCCGGAAGTGTCCCAAAACCAAATGGGCCGAAGAGTCCTGCTGGCGGCTTTCGAACCTTTATCTCATGGCTAACGACGAACCGAATCACGAAGGCGTCATTGAGGTTATCGAGCACCTGATAAAGACCTATCCTGATTCCTTGCTGGTTCCCGAGGCCAAAAATCGGATCCTTCAGTCTTACAGGGCCGCCGGGCAGAACGACAAAGTGGTCTCTCTCTACGAGGAGCTTTTCAAGCTCAACCCAAACCCGGACGAGAAAGATTACGTGGTCTGGGCCCTCGAATATGCCCAGGCCTTGGCTTCCCTGAATCGAAAAGACCAGGCCCGGGGGCTGTATGAGAAGATTATCCAGATGGATAACAATCGCGATCAAATCGAAGCACGCGTAGCCAAGGAAAAACTTGCCGGTCTTTGACCCGGGGTTTGTGGCGGTATCCGTGAATTATCTGGTAGAATTGGTGAGAATTTTGCACTGTCGAGAAACTTTTTCCCGGCTTTGGGCGTATGATAGTGAGAAAAGATTTCTTTATAGGGGGTAGCATGATGCGCATTTCATCCAAATACAAACCATGGATTTTTCTGCTCTCGCTTTGGTTGGCCCTGGAACCTCTCGTTGTTCCCATCCTGCAGGCCGAGGAGATGCCGAAGCCGACGATCGATTCCAAAAAGCTGAACAGGGGCGATAACGGCCTTTCGAACATCAAGGATATCATGACCCCCTCGGAATACCTCGAATACATGCTTGAGTTGCGTCAGGCTACGACCAAAAAAGACATGGAAACAAAGGTGTGGGGAGACTGGATGTCCACGATTTCCGGCGCCTATATGCTCATGGACGCCGGCTCTCAAGATGTCTTTACCTTCTATTCAGCGATGAAAGCGGTGAAAGGTCTTCCTGAAACCGCAAAGGGAATAACTGATTTCCTGAAGGTCGCCGCAAAAAAGACCGCGCTTATGGTCGCTTTCGTCGGCAAAGCGGGTGAGGCTCTCCGTGGCGCGAACATGTTCCAAGGATTCCTGAACATGACCAGAAAAGCAAGCGCGGTCATGGAGAAAAACCGCGCTTTCAAATTCCTCGAGTTCATGGCGCCGCCCCCATGCTGGAACAATCCAAAGGTCGCCGGCGAAGGATTCAAATCATACTTCCGCTGGGTTAGAAAAAATACCATCAATCCCTCCGGGAAAGGACTCGGTGGTGGCCGCTACATCAGCGATTTGAAGGGCGTTGCCCAAACCGTTGGCATCGGGCTATGTGTTTTCGGCATCGCCCTCGATGCTTATAAGTGGGCGAATTCCGACGATTGGAAAGGCGGCAGGGAAGGCTCTTACGACATGGTCAAGACCTATGTCAGCCTCGCCCTTGGGGTGGCAACTCTGGTCGCGATGTTCTGCATCCCGATAGTCGGCCAGATCGCCGCTATCGCAACCCTGGTCTGGATGGCGCTGACCGCGGTCGGCGATCTGCTCGGCGATTACAATAAACGCTGGAAGGAAGCCTACAAGAATTCGTACTGGTACCTGAGCCAGTACGATCCGGCATTCCGGACTTTCTATGAAAACCGCAGTCAGCTCAAGGGCGAGGAAAAAGCCTTGTCGCTGCTTCTTGCCGAACGCGATTACGGCGCCGTAATGAGAAATCCCGCTCCCACGACCGAGGCAGACAAGAAGGTGCAGGCAAACAGCAAGGCTGTCTTCATCGCCCTCGAGAAGCAGGGCGTCCTGATGACTTATTATGCCCAGACCGGTTTCACTCTTCCCGATTTCGACATCAACCGCCTCCAGCAACTCTGGCAAAAGAAGGCCGATTTCATGTCCTGGAAGCCCACCGAACCCGAAGCCGATAAAGCGAAAACACGCGGTTTCTGGGGAAGCCTGGGCCACGCAATCAACCCCAAAACCTGGATCAGTTGGGCGGGCGACAAAATCCAGTCCAGAGGTTTCGACAAGGAACTCAAAAACAAGGACGTCAAACCCGTGTTTTTCAATCCCGACTATGTGTTGGTCAAAAAGTACAAGAACTATCTGATGGCAAACGACCTCAAAGGCGGGGTTTACGACACCGTTGGAATCAGGATCGAACAGTCCCCGTTCAACTATATTCCCCTCGTCGGAATCGATTCCGCGGCGTGGAATCAGAAGCTGATGGAACAGGCGTTTAACGCTGATGCCTTCCAGGTCGGGGTCAAGGAGATGATGTATTTCCGAGAGCAGATCAAGGCTGCAAATGAAGCCGTGAAGAAGACCATCAAGGACAACGACAAGGTTATTGAGAAGATCGTCGAAGACGATCTTCCACACACAAAGAAAATGCGTGAAGCCCTCGCCGCACTTCTCGACGCCTACAACAGCGATCCCGACCGCGAGCAAAATGGCCTCATGACCCAGATGAAGAAGGCTTTCAACTGGCGCTGGAACGACAACAACGGAAAGCCCACCCCCCGGAATATCATCCAGCTTTATCGGCCCGATATCGAGCAGACTCTGAACTATGTTCCCCTGAGCA
>MNYA01000315.1:0-2994 GCA_001872985.1 bacterium CG2_30_54_10
GAATGAGCAGGCGAGGGTTCCCCACTCGGCGCCCCAGTCTGCCGGCAGGCACACCTGGTAGTTTCCCTTCATCACTTGATCGAGATCGTAAAGCAGACGGGCACAGGGGCGCAGGAACTCGCGAGCGATGAGAAATGCCAGCAGAAGAGCCAGTATCAGGAAAGCCAGCAACAGAAGCCGTTGGCGGCCAAACCAGGAGTCAGTTTCAGCCAGGATCCGACCGATCGGAAAATAGCCAAAGATGGTCCACCGATTCAGAGTTTCATTTGGCTGACACAAGACAAGTTGTTTGTCCGGGCCTTCTCCGATCTCGGCGAACAGAGGCGCGTTGCCAGCTTGGGAACAGCGGGTCAGATCCATCAAACCTCCCGGCTGAATCTCCGCCCAAGGAAAAAAACATGGGGCCGTCGCAATCCGATCGAATTTGTACGAGTAATAAGGTGGAAGAAGCCTGAACATCGGATTTGGAGCTTCCACGACGCCCAATGCAAGGTCGGGTTCCTGAAATGAATCCTTTGCGCCCTCCAAGGAGCAGAAAAGGTGATGTTCGAAGATCGGCTGGTCGAAATTGCAGAGGAACTCCAAGCGGGGCTTGCCGCCACTCCATATCGTTCGGCGAAACGTGAAGTTATGCCCTGCACCGAGCACCCAATCTCCAAGGAACGTCGGCCCCAGCAGGAGATTCGAGCATTTTTCCGGGCCCAGGTTGTTGAGGGCCAGGCGATAAATCTCCTCAATATTGAAAGCTAGCACCAGGTTTTTCCCTTCTCTCTTCCGGTCGAAGGTTTCCTTTCCCTGGGCGGAAAGGAGTGGGTAGATCGTTTCGCACGAGCTGGAAAATCCTTCGATCATGAAATCTCCTATTTTGCCCTTGGACCGGTAGGGAAACTGGCCGAAATCCCGGCCAGGCCCAATCAAAGTCAGGTTTCTTGCGGGAAACCCCCGCTCATAGATTCTTCCAAAAAAGCCGATCAAGGCGGGCATAACATCTGGAGGTGATTTCTGTGGAAGAATCCGGTGAGATTTGATGGCATTCTGGAATTCTGAGCGGTCGCTCTCGCGTGTCAACAGGGCGAATACCCACGATCGGAACAGGGGGATTGCCGCCTGGACTCTTTCCATGGCTGCTTCCAAGCGTTGGCGCCCAAGCCTCTCCTGTTTCATTTCGGCTTCGACCTTCAGCAGTTCGAGAAGGATGATCCCCAGAGGGAGGACGGGAATGGCGGCGGTTAGAAGGGCGGCGATCAATTGGACACGAAGCGGACAGGCAAAGATTCCCCTCCCACGGAATCCCAAGAACAGAAGATAAAAGGCCAGAATGCAGATCGGAAGCAGGAATCGGGCCCCGTCGGCGGAAACGGACGATGATTCGATCCGCCTGGCAGCGACGATCCGTAGCGAGCTGTCCCTTTCCCAGCGGCCTTCACGCACCACCCAGGAACCCTGCCGGCTATCCGTTCCGGCGGTGGAGGCAAGGATCGGCGCCAGTTCCGGATCTTGCTTAAAAACCGGGTCAATCAGCTTTTTCAGGCTGGAAGCCGAAATTTCGGGATCCTGACTGATAACGGCCAGGTGGGTTCCGCCCCGAGCGAATTCTTCCAGCATGAATGAAAAACCGTTTTCAAGGCTGATATCTTGCGGCAGAATGGTAAGCGCGATCATCCCCAGGAGATCTTTTTGCAAACGCTCCGCCGCCTGCCAGGTTGAAAGCTCGAATCCGATAGGGTCCAGACTCCAGGATGCAGGAGGGACGGGAGGCGGGGTTTTCCCATCCTTCCAGCTCTGGAATAGCGGAAATGAGAAAAGATGCTGAGCCGCGCCAGCCAGGGGAAGCCATGTAAGGCTCCCGAGGGAAGGGCAGATGGAAAACTTAATCTCGACTCCAGGAGATAGAACTGCCGGAAAAAGTTCGTTTGTCCAGGAAGCCATGCTCCAGGAAACGCTGGGTTTGTCAAAAATAAAGTCGAGCAGGTATAGTTTTCCGCATGACAGTAAAAATTTCAGATCGAGGAGGCTCAGACGAAGGGGAGAACTGCCGCCCCATGCCGAAAGGCGGGTATCCCTGCCATCCATGTAGTAGGGATTGATCCAACTTGTGGCTCCCAGGCCGACTACCGAGGAGGCGGTCATCACGAAGGGAGCGGTTTTCATCAGCATCCAGTTCGCTCCGTTTTCGGAGTAGAAAAGGTCGACCCGGTTCTCGTGGAATGAGAGTCGGATAAATCCCGGGGTTGCGGCAAGAGGGCTATTGAACTGCGGGGTTTGGGCAACATCCGGATTTTCTCTGTTAAAAGAGATAAACCCAGACTGGGGGCTGAGTCCGCCGAAAACCATTGGAGAGCCTGGGTTCAAGCCGTCCCTGACCATCAGGCCCGCGACGGAATACAGGTTGAGATCGGTCTGGCGAAGAATGCGGCAGCTCACATCCAAATCTGACCGCAGGGGCCGGAAGAGTAACTGGAAGTTGTCACCCCATTCCGAGAAACCGGTCGAAGAATCTTCGACCAGAAACACCCCCGCGGAGGAGGTCACGCGGGAAGGGCTCAGAGAGTGGCCGACAGTGGTGACCCGCCATTGCCCGGTCAACGATGCGATCGCAATTTCGCCTGAAAGCAAGGGCGGAGGATAGAATGCCAACCCCCAATTGACAGTGGGAGCAGACTTTCTGAATTTGCTGAAAAAAACCGATACTTCAGCATTCATCACTTTCTCGAAGTCAGGAACATCGCGGACCTTTTCAAGAATCCGCAGGAAAGCCCTGCGCAGAAAAAGGGAAATCTGGGCTTCCGGCTCCTGAAGCCGTTCCAACAATTGGAAATCCTGTTCGAGTTTTTGCTGAGCGCGGCTTTGGCGAAGGTTGTCGAGGCCGGCCTCCAGGCGAAGAAGCCCGCCGACAGCGAGAAATATGGGAATCGCGACCAGCAACGCCAGGAGCCATGTGGGCAGACATTTTTCAGCCGATTCGGGAGGCGGCTGGGTCTGGGTCTGGGTCTG
>MNYA01000272.1 GCA_001872985.1 bacterium CG2_30_54_10
GGAACCCGACCATTCAGGCTCGATCCCCGCCTTGCTCGAAAGAAATCCGCGGATCAAAATCGTCTGCAGCAGAGGCGGAAAGACCTCCGTGGCAAGACATTGCCCCGGAGGATACAATCTTCAGATCGTGAAGACGGGGGACTCCCTGTCGCTCGGCAAACGAAACTTGCGCTTTTTTGAAGCTCAGATGCTCCATTGGCCTGACACAATGTTTTCCTACTGTCCAGAGGAAAAGATCCTTTTCTCGACGGATGCCTTCGGGCAGCATTACGCCCACTCCTCACATTTTGCCGACGAGGTGGATGACTGCGAGTTGTGGGCCGAAGCGATCAAGTATTTCGCCAACATTTTGACTCCTTTTTGCGGCCAGATCATCAAGAAGATCAACGAGTATGCGGCTCTGGGCTGGCCTTTCGAGATGATATGCCCCAGCCATGGCATGATCTGGCGGAAAAACCCCAACCGGATTGTGGAAAAGTATCTCGAGTGGTCATCCGGGAGAGCCGAAGCTTCGGTAGTAGTGGTTTACGACTCTATATGGAAGGGTACCGAGCGGATGGCCAAGGCGATCTGCCGCGGCATTGAGGCCGAAGGAATGCCTTTCAAGCTTTTCTACACGGGTGTTGCCGACCTGAACGATGTAATGACCGAGGTCTTAAAGGCAAAAGGTTTTCTGGTCGGATGCCCGACTTTGAATAACAACATCATGCCTTCTTTAGCGCCATATCTTGAAGAAATGCGCGGGCTGCGATTCCTGAACAAAATCGGGGCAGCTTTTGGAACCTATGGGTGGAGCGGCGAGGGAGTTAAACGCCTCGAGGAGGCTCTGGAAAAGGCCACGGTCAAGGTTGTCCAGCCCGGCATCAAGATACTTTTCAAACCCAATGACGAAGATCTAAAGTCATGCGAGCAGTTCGGTCGGAATTTCGCCAAGCAGGTCAGATCCAGTTGTGGGTGACAATTCCGCCTTTTGAAGGGAAACCGATAATCAGGAATTGAATGGAAAGCAGTGCTTCAAAGGATGGTTCCATTTCCCTCTGGAGCCGTCTGTTTTCGTGGTGCGGCATTCTTTTCTGCTTCTGCCTTTTTCCCGGATTTCTGGTAATGGCGGCATTGGACAGCCTTCTCGAAGCTCAGGCCGACCGGCAAAAAGCAGAAGTCTTTCAACGGTTGAGCGTTCTTCTCGATCGCATCGAGCCGTATAAGCACGATGAGTTCTACTTTCATAGGGTTTTTCTCAGGATGTTCGAACACGCCGAGCGAGCATTCGACCCAATGTACAGTATTCAGAAGAGCATTTCCCACCTGAAGAAGAAGCTTCCAGGTTCCTTGAAGTTCGTGGTCTGGAACGGGAAAGGACGCCTGAACGCTCAGCTCACGGATCTGAAAGGCTTTCGGGTGGTTCTCGAACGCATCTGGCGAGCCCTTCGCGCGGTGGCCAACGATCAAGAAGGCGGCGGGCAGCACGATCCCACGGTCCTCTCCGAAGTAATGGGTAATCTGAAAATGATGCGCTCCGTGCTCGGAGGATTTCTGGTTCCCTCGCACCTCGCGTTTCCCTATCTTCCAGCAAACCTTGCTTCCGTAATACTTTCCGACTTTCGGGAGAACCGGAGCCATTTCTGGTACCACGTCGGAGACAAGATCGGGTTTCTTGCCGTGATTTCCTGGAGAGTCCTGAGGCAACACATCGGTCTGCGACGGATCACACCGGCGATGAACCGACGCATTGCAAAAGGATTCGGGGTCGGGTATGCCCTGTTTCCCCGGAGCAGCTTCATCCGCCTTCCGCCAAGGTTTCCCTGGAAGACCGAGATCGAGATGGCCCTCGGCCGTTTCGACAACTCCGCCGAACCGATCCAGGAATCGGAGCATCTGTTGATCGCGGTACGTCCGCTGGGTTCAGGGCTGCATGGGTTCACCTTCGCCCTCAAGGATGAGGTTATTGCCGATTCCAAGCTTTTCCGAAATCGCGCAATAATTTGGCTGTGCCTGTTTTTCCTCCCCGTGATCGTTTTCACCTGGATAACCATGGTTCAGGGGAAAGGTTTTTTCATATCCATCAGGTGGCAGCTCGCCGCCTTGTTCCTATACGCGAACGGTCTTCCGCTGTTGGTGCTTGCGTTTATCGGGTTCGACTACCTTCAAAACAAAAGAATCGAGCTGTTCGGAGAGGTTCAAGCGCAGGCGGAAAAGCTGATGTCGAACTTCGACACGAGGTTTCCATCAATGGCCGAGCACATTCGGCGCGACCTTCTGGAAATACTTGACAATATGGAAAGCCGGTCCCTGCATGCCCCGCTTTCCCGAAAAGCAATCGATGCTTTGGCACACCGACTGGCCAACCTTTCACCGACGGAGTTCTACCTTTGCGGAAGCGAATCCAAGGTTCTCATTTCGAACTCTGATGTGGTGAGCAGCGCGATTCAGCACGGGACAGAACATATAACAATAACCGGGAACAACTTTCTGAGGTTTTTCAACGGGAAAATTACAAATCCGGAAAAAGAATTGAGCCCCGATTCCCAACCGGGCATCATGGCTGATTCGGGAAACCTGCTCGATCCCGCTCTTTCGGATCTCGGGAAAGTGCGTTTGATGTCGTTCGGAACCATGCCCAAATGGAGCTTTTGGGAAATCCTTGGAGATTCGGCAACCAGTGTCTTCGATTACATTCTGTTCGTGTTCTGGGAGAGCCCCCGTATGCAGGAACTGTTCCTGAAGAAATTTCTGCCGGCGGTGAACGAGAACAGATTCAATTTGACGGTACTTGCACGCATGGAGAGCGGCCAGTGGATCAAACCAGCGTGGATCCGGGAAACTCCCGCGCTGCTCGGGCTTTTGCGGCAGGCTGCGACCAGCGGGTCGGCTCGCCAGAACCTGATTTTAGAAAACGGGAAGGAGTTCATTGGAATCGGTTGGAAAGGGCGTGAAATGTCAGATGCGAGTCTTGCGGCTCTATATCCGCGGACTTTGGTGGAGTCAGAGCTTGGAACCCTGAAATTTAAACTTGTACTTTTCGGTTTTTTTAGTATTGTGCTTTCTATCGTAA
>MNYA01000271.1 GCA_001872985.1 bacterium CG2_30_54_10
TAACTATGACAATGGTTGTTGTTTTTACGGCCCCTTATGGCCGGTCGATGAACCAGAATGTAACAGTTATTTCTTAACAAGGCCTAAGAGCCTCGATGGAAGAAAAATGTGCGTTGAAGATGGTTTCAGCAAAACGCGGTATAAAAGCGCGGGAATTCAGGTTGAAGATCCAGTTTTTCCCTTTAGTTGCTGGCCCTTTCCTAAAAGTATCAAAAATCCAGAAGAACCGGTTTTATTGCTCTTTCATGAGACCGAAGCCTCGGGAAACTCTGGGGAGCTACTTCAGACGCAGGTCAGGAATCTTGGACAACGGCAGGAGGCTGACCTTGTCCGAGAGCGGGGCCGGATGTTTTCCCGGGTAAACGATGAAAACGTGTTTCAGCCCGAGATCCTTCAGGGCGATTCGGATAGAGGGGGTGATGGAGGGAGCGTCCGAACGTTTGCATTCAAACCCGTATTTCTTCCCGTTTTGAAGAACCAGCAGATCAAGTTCAGCACCGTTATGGGTGGCCCAGAAATACATCTCGTCAGGCTGAAGGGCCCGGGCAATCTCTTCGATGGCATACCCCTCCCATGATGAACCGCACTTCGGATGTGAGGAAAGGTCGCGTTCGCTGTTGATCCCCAGAAGGGCATGGAGGAGACCGGAGTCCCGGATGAAGATCTTCGGGGATTTCACCTGGCGCTTTTTCAAATTCTCATGCCAAGGCTGGAGCTGGCGGATCAGGAACAAACCTTCCAGGATATCCAGGTATCGCCTGATTGTAGGTTCGGAGACCCCCAGGGAACGAGCCGGTTCGGCATGATTCCAGATCTGACCGTGACAGTGGGCGACCATGGTCCAGAACTTCAGAAGAGTCCTGGCGGGCAGGGAAATCCCCAGTTGCGGAAGGTCCCGCTCCAGAAAGGTCTGGATGAGGTCCCTTCGCCAGAGGAGACTCTCCTTCCCACTTTTTGCCAGATAGGACAGGGGAAATCCGCCGCGAACCCAATGGTTTTTCAGATTTCTCTCGCCGACCTCGCTCAGATTGAATCCTTGAAACCGGATAGTGGTCAAACGGCCAGCCAGGCTTTCCGACGAGCCTTTGACGAGAGCGTTGGAAGCGCTTCCCAGAATGAGAAACCTGGCCGGGAGAGGCCTGCGATCGGCGAGAACCCGGAGGACTGGGAACAGCTCAGGGGATCGCTGAATCTCATCGATGACGACCAGACCCTTCAGTGGTCTCAGGCTTTCCATGGGGTTTGCCAGTCGCCCCTGACTGAAGGGGTCTTCCAGATCGAAATAGTTCAGGGAGTCCGCAGAAACAAACGCACGCGCCATCGTCGTCTTTCCGCATTGTCTTGGCCCAAGAAGCGCCACTACTCGTGATCGACGTAGCCCATCAGTGATGCTCTGCCGCAGCCCTGTCCGGTTGATCATCTTTCTACCACGAAAAAAGAATTTCCAACTTTTCTTTTTCATGGTAATCAGAGACTTCCCTCCTGTCAAGAAAAAGGGGGGAACCCGTCCGAAAATTTCTGGCAGCGGACGGAGTGATTCAGGGGAAACAGGACTCCTTTCGAGCCAGGGTTTCCCACCTTTGAACCGAAAATCTTGAGAAACCGGGGAGAACAACCATGAAGGAGAGGTATCAGGGTTTTCCCGGACAGACACACACCAGATCATCTGATAGTCTTGGATAGGACCCTCTGTCGGGAGGGTCCGGGAACATGGGAACCACCGGCCTCGACGCGGGGGGGAGCTTGATTTGATGACGAGGTCGGCCGGCAGGGGATGGACCCTTGAAACTTGATTCAGGATTGCGAGGGAGATTCATCTGTTCGTGATCGCACGCAATACCGAATTCCGCCATGGCAGTGGGATCCTACCCGTCTCCCGGGATCAATATCAAACCTTCCCTGCGGATTCGGAGATGCTCATCAATTCATACAATGGGAATAGGCAGTCCTTTCCCTTCAAATGGACCCGGTCGAGGAACCGGACCCTGCCCAGGCCACCCATTGCGACCAGGGTTTCAGCGGAAATCACGATCCTCCTCGGCGCACGGACCGACTCTTTTTCCAGCCTGGCGGCGATGTTGACCGTGTCTCCGATCACGGTGTAATCGAGGCGTCCCTTCAGGGAACCCACCCGGCCGGAAACAACCATTCCCGTGTTGATCCCGACCCCGTTCTCGATCGGAAACAAGCCCTGGGCCTTGCGGTCGCTGTTGAGTCCGGCAAGTGCCCGTCTCATTTCGATCGCCGCCCTTCCGGCCCGGAGCGCGTGGTGCTCGGAATCTGGGAGATTTCGGAAGACAGCCATCATCGCATCGCCGACCAGTTTGTCGATGCGGCCCTGATGCAGCTTCACCGCTTCTTCCATGCGGGTGAAGTACTCGTTGAGAAGCGCGACGAGCTCTTCCGGTGAGATCTTCTCCGACAGGCTGGTAAATCCGCGGATGTCCGAGAACAGCACCGATACTGTCGTGCGGCCGACATCCTGCCCTGGATCGACCTGCTTCTGGACGACGTCGAGGACATCTTGGGAGACGAAACGGGTCATCGCCTGGCGTTCCCACAGGCCTCTGACCATTCGATTGAACTCCAAGCCAAGCTCGCCGAACTCATCCTGGGAAGTGATCTCGACACGGGTTTCAAACTTCTGGTTTGCCACGGCCTCGGCGGCCTCCCTGAGCGAGAGCAGGGGTGCGGCGAACTGTCGGGACAGGAACCCGTTCACCCACAGGGAAAGCAGGACGGCATAGACGGCGACCAGGGCGATGATGGCGTGGGTGAACGTTCTCGTCTTCTGGAGAGAATCCCCGCTGATGCAGCCGATCAGCGTATAGGTGCTCCGGGCAAGCGGATGGGCTCCAAGAAATCTGCACTCGGGCCGGTCGAAATCATCCCAGATGATGGTGTTTCGGAGGTTTTTCGAAAACGAGAAGATCTCCGTTTCGCGGGCGTCGAGGACATATTCTCTAGTAGGACTGCCGTATTTGCGGCTTTGCTTTCCGCCGTACTATAATTGGGGTGGAAAGTGAGGTGCGGTGATGAAAATCGACAAGAAGATACTGGCCCGGGTGGAGCAAGAAATGGATAAATACCATGGGCGTTTCGAGAAATATTTTCCTCGGTCTGAGCCCAGAGAGCAGTCACGGAAATACCTCCAAGGTCTTCTGAGTGCCC
>MNYA01000294.1 GCA_001872985.1 bacterium CG2_30_54_10
GAAACCAAGAAGCAGCTTCGCAATGCATTGAATGACATCAAACAGGCGGATCTCGATCTCAACAGCGCTATCAAAGATACCGAACAGAACATGAGAGACCTTCCCGAAGATGTTTTCGAACGCAAGTTGAGCCGCCTCGGAACCTGGTTTTCGAGCAAGTCTGACGCCGTGCGCGACGTCTCGAACGCCTTCAACGGGATGAAAACAGTTGAGCAGATGGATTACGGCAAACTCGAACATGCGGCCGGATCATTCACGCTGAAGGATGTCTTCAGAAACATTTTCGATTCGAAAAAAGACGCCCTTGTACAAAAGAACAAAATGAAGGACAACACCAAAGAGCTGAACGACCTCCTTGTAAAAGTTGAAGGCGGCGAAAGCGGCGGCGGCGAATAGTTTTTCCCAGGAGGACATCATTCATGAGCGTTCAGCGTTTTGAGATGCACAAGATCGAGCTGCGAGAGAGGCTCGAGGCGGATCCGCACGACAAGGAAGCTTTGTTCGAACTCGGTCAGGCGTTCATGGATGAACATGACCCGGCAGAAGCGCTGACCTGGTTCCGGGAGGCGACCCAGCTCGACCCGGACAATGCGTGTGTGGCTAACAGCATGGGCGATGCCTGTTCCAATCTCGAGTTGTACGAGGAGGCGAAAACCTGGTATCGCAAGGCCACCGCTCTCAACCCGCGATATTCTGAAGCCTGGCTGAACATGGCCACCATCCTGATGGAACTTGGGAACTGGACCGACGCCGAGCGTGCGTTGCGCAAGACCATCGAACTCGATCCAAATCTTGACGAAGCCTTCCTTTATCTGGCCAACTGCCAGTTGCGGCAGAATCAACCGACGGAGGCGAAGAAAACCCTGCACGAGGCGCTGATACGCGAGCCAGGGGAGTTCCAGACGTATGTGGCACTCAGCGATTGCTGCCTGCGGCTTGGAGACCTCGAGGGCGCGATCAAAGCTTGCGAAGACGCGCTCGAACACGTTATCGAGATGGAAGAACTGGACATCCTGATTGAGAGCCTTCGCGGGGCCGGGCTTAGCCAAAAACGTGTTGACGCCTTCCGTAAAAAGGCTGCTGATGCGATGGCCGAGGGGCGTGTCCGTGAAGGCCGGCCGGTGCTGGGTCGAATTTCCTCAACCAAACCGCCCAGGCGAAAACCCAAGCGTGGGGCGACCCTATCTGAATAAAAGGGATCAGGGAATAGGGGAAGGCCCGTTACAAGCGAGAGTTGAGCTCATACAATCACAAAGTTCAGTGCGCCTTTGTAAAACAATGAAGACTGAATTGTCACCGCGGCCAACAATACATGCTAAATGCTCGTCGGACCCACGGCAGGGAGATTGTCATTGCGAGGCGCATTGCGTCGAAGCAATCCCGTGATGTCGGAGATTGATTCGCTTCGCTCGCAATGACATCAAAAGGCTGGAGTTTAGCTGATCCTGGTAACCACGATTATCTCCAATAAAAGCGCTTTGAATGGTACGGTTACTCTTTTACGCGCCGTAATTGGGGTTGGGGCGGGTTTTCCTCCAGAGGCTTGGCCGGGTCGGGCAAAGTCCCAATGATGAACCGGCGCCATTCCTTGGAAAGATCGACAGTACCGGCCTTGGAGGCAGGGAGCGGCTCTCCCGTATCTTCCTTTTTCAGCAAACGTACAACCGGGCGAAGAAGTGCGCCCGGATTTGCACGTAGAACCACCCCCGATGACCCATCGTTCAGAGTAACGCTAGTTCCTGGTGGGTACAATGAAGTTTTGCCAAGGAATACCCGCAAAATTTCGGGGTCAAAATGTGTCGAAGCCGAACCGACAAGAGTGCGCATGGCCTGATAGGGGGAAAATGCGGGTCTGAAAGGCCGCTGAGTGGTGAGAGCATCGTATGCGTCGGCAACGGCGCAGATCCGTGCAAAAAGGCTGATGTTGTCCCCGGAATATCCATCGGGGTAACCGCGTCCTTCGAACTTTTCATGGTGTTGAAGGATCACCTCGCGGGACTTTGGCGCCAGATCGTGGGTATTGCCGAGAAGATCGATGCCGAGTCTTGGATGGCGTGTGATTTCCTCAAATTCGGAGGCGCTCAGTTTTCCTTCTTTGTTCAGGATCCAGGCGGGGATTCGCAGTTTTCCGAGATCGTGAAGCAGAGCCCCTGACCCCAGGGAACGAAGCTCTTCCAGGGTTAGACCCATCGCCTGGCCGATGACCATGGACAACGTCGCCACATTGATATTGTGGCTGAACGTGTAGTCGTCCATGCTTTTGATCGCTAGCAGGTTTAAAACTGAATTTGGGGCTTTGATGATTTCACCGACCAGCTCGTTAACGACCTCGTTTGCCAGCTTGGCATCGATCTGGTTTTTCGTATGGGCGCCGGTGACAAGCGCGGAAACGGCCCTGAAAGCAAGGAGATGAGTGGCCTTTGAGACGATAACGTTTCCCTTTTGACCGATTCCCTTGACCTCGGGGAACTCTTCCATCAGAAGGCGGCAGGCCGCGGCAACACCGCGTACAATCTTCGGATTGGTGATATCAGTGATCTGGAAGTTGGCGAGGATGTATTCTTCGCCCTTCGGCGTTTGAAGAAACAGATCTTTTCTGATCATCAGGGCTTCGAAACCATCAATGCATCGGAGCCCGACAAGCCGGAAGCGGGAGGGACCGTCCGATCTCATCCCCTGAAGTGGCGCTTCCCAGCCGAACTCCTGGCACGAGCCAAAATGGCTGTAACCGGTGTAAATCCGAACGTCATTGAGAATCAAGGCATCTGCCATGTCCTCAGTCTACCTCAACAGAGGATTGCGGATACAGTAATTCCAAAAATTAATAAGAGTTTAGTGGAGACTGTAGCAAAATGACTGATAAACTGCCTCTTAAACTGTTATTGCGAGGAGCGCAGCGACGAAGCAGTCTCTTTTCTTAACTTCTCGTAGGGTGCGACCTCATTTTGATGTAATAATTTTTTCAAGGAAACGAAGTTTGGTACTGGTTTCCAAAAGAAAAACGCTTGATGTATGATTTCTGAACAATAAATTTTCCTTTATCCATGAGGGTTTCGGAACTATGATTAATGGCCACTTTCAGACAAGTACATCATTCCGGGGTCGCACCCCTATTGGGATCGGTTTATTCGCGGTAAGTGTTTAGTTCTAC
>MNYA01000107.1 GCA_001872985.1 bacterium CG2_30_54_10
AAAAGGGGGGCACGCGCCCCCCTTCGCCTCGCGAAGTAAATTCGCGAGGCTCATCCCCCGCGGTCGGGCGCTTTGCGCCCTCCGGTCTGCCTTCACTCTTCCCCCGACTTACTGAGATGATACTATCTTTCGTTTCTTGTTCATCCCCTTGCTGACCCAAACAGCAGGCTGGATGGGGAGCCCGTAATCAACCGATTTGCAGGCTCAAACCCGGGCGTGATAAGATTTCTTCTGAATCTTGGGGCAGATCCGAACCCCTACACAATATTCAGCGTTAAACCTCTTGACGTGGCTATAAGGACGGGCAAACCCCTCTCAAACTGGCTGAAAAGAATCCATCAGTGGCTAAGTTAATCAGGGAAAAGGGTGGAACTGAATAGATGCCATCAGATAAAAACAAGAACCCTCCCGGCCTCCCGGAAAACCAGGATCTGACAAAAACTTTAACCGAACCCTTTCCCCCTGGCAAGAATGATTCGAGCCTGGAAACCTATCAGGATGCACATTTTCCACCATCCGGCGAAGATGAGAATCAGCCCTCCTCGCCGGGGGGAGCCATGATTAAGTCATTCCTGGATTGGCAGGTTCAGAAGCAATTGCCGGCGAGGGGCGGAGAATCGGAAATCCTCCTCATCAGAAAAAATGACCTTGTACGCATTTTAAAACTTAAGGATCTGAGTGATGAGTGGGTTTAGATCTCTCCTTTCGGTCGAGTTGGCAACTAATCGTTGCTGATGGCGGCCAATTCAGTGAATCAACGTTTTTCCGCATGACCTTTTTCGGGAAATGCACCCGTCCGAAAATATTCTTCCTCTGTGGCAAAAAATCTTTCTGCATTACTGTATAATACCCGAAAATGACCGCGATGGGAAAAAAGCCCTCCGAATACCTGCCAGGTTTTCCTGCTGTGAGAGGAATCCTGTTCCTTGCAGGGCTCGTTTGGCCGGCGATTGTCATCTGGTTTTACATTCGGAATCACCCGCTGATATTCCCTCCGTTTACCCTGATTCCATCACCTTTTACAAGGTTGCTGGATATCCTGCCCGGTTTCCTGGCCGTTCTTTTGACCTTCACCGGCGGGTTCGGCTGGCTTTCGCTCGCCGGATGTTCCCCCACCATGAAAACCCTCTTGGGAAGCCTGCCGGCTGGCATCGCCGCAATCTCATTCACCGGAACGGTCCTCGGAACGACGGTTGGTTTCGGATTGCCAACCCGCCTTCTGATGACGGCAACGATTGTTTTTCCCTCGCTGGTCTGGTGGTTTGGATTTCCATTTTCACGCATCCGATCGGAATTGGCCGGAATCGCAACAAGCTCGGCGGGCGGATCAGGACTTGCAATCATCCTTGTCGTGGGTTCTCTCGCAATGGTCGCTACGGTTGCACCGGCAATCTCTTACGACGACCAGGTCTATCATCTCACGATTCCGGAGCAGTATCTTTCATTGGGCCGGATTCAGCCCCTCCCTGAACTTTCCCCATCGAACAGGCCGCAAAACCTGCATATCTTTTATACTTTTGTCAGGTTTTTCGGCCCGGAACAGTCAGTCCGTTTCGCCAGCGGAATTTTCGGCCTCCTGACCGCCGCGCTCCTTCTTTTATATCTTGGGTATCGGATCAACCCATTCGCCGGAATGTTGGCCGGTTTGGTATGGGTCACGCAGCCTGAAATGTTTTGGCTTGCCCAGACGGCATACGTCGATCTTCCGCTTGTTTTTCTGACGGTGTCCGGGTTTTTCTTCATCGCGGAACGTCATTTACACACTGCCTCTCCCCACCCTCCCTTGCTTGCGGGAAAGGAAAACCGTGATTGGCTGACATTTGGAATACTTTCCGGCCTTATCGCAGGCGCCAAAACATCAGGCCTGATTTTTGCCGCCTTTCTTCTGGTAATGTATGGAACGATCAACAGAAGGGAAGCCGCCAAGGATAAAAACGGACATTCCCAAACGCGTGATTTCTTGTTAACCTTCGGGACCGCGGCGCTTCTTGGAAGCTTCTGGTATTTCCGAAACTGGATTCTGATTGGGAATCCTGTGTACCCGCACCTTGGAAACCTTTTCCCCTCGAAGGCCGCCATAAACTCTGCTGATGCCGCATTCAGAGCTGTTTTCAATTCGACAATGCCTTTTGTGTGCGATCAAGACGATTTCCTCGACCGTTTCGGCATGGGAAGCAGCTTTCAAAGTCTTTTTATGCTTCCATGGAACGTGACAATCAACTGCCATGTCCATGACACGGAAGCCGCTCTCACATTCTTTGATGGGGAGATCGGTTTCCTTCCGTTGGCCTTCCTTCCGCATCTGCTCTGGGACGCCATCCGACGGAAAAATTCCGGCCTGCGCTGGGCGGTCGGGCTTTCGGCCATCTTTTTTTTTCAATGGGGCGCAGGCTCTCACCAGATACGATTCCTCATGCCGACGCTTGCCACGGCGGCCATCGCGCTTGGACTCTGGAGCGCCAATTCGAAAGTCTGGCGGATCCCGGTTCTGATCGCCATTTTATTCGCGGTGTTAAGCGCAGGTTCTTTTGCCGCCCAGCGTTTGGGCCGGATCGCTGAGTTCATGAACGGCCAACTCGACTCCGAAGAACAAATTGTACAAGCTCTCCCGTTTTATCAGTCCTTCAAATTCATGAACGGTGATCCGCGTGTCCGGGGCCGAATTCTTCCGCTTTTCGAGGAGAGGGTTTTCTATCTCGAAAAGCCTTTCCTATGGATGGAACTGATCCCCTACCCTTTCCTATCCGCGCTCATCGTTGCAAAAAATCCCGCGAAGGTTTCCGAATATCTCAGGTCCCTGAACATTGATACGATCTACATTCCCCAAAAAATCAGACTGGAACTTCCCGCCTTTTTGGGCACTCCTGGATTCAAGGAAAATGCCAGACGCTTTTTCAATGAAGAAACCGTGCAAATTTATGAGGACAGTTTTGCTGAGGTTCATCTTTTGAAGGAAAGAAAACCTGGTCATTGACCTTTCCCGAAAGCCGCTTTTTCCGAAAGCCGCTCTTGAAAATTTTTCCACCGAGCCCAATGGTATCTTCCGCA
>MNYA01000176.1 GCA_001872985.1 bacterium CG2_30_54_10
GCCCGCGAATGAAATCGGGGACTTGAGCGCCAACCAGCCGAAACGTTCCTTCTCGCCGACGGGAAGACGTTCGAGATGGCCGACCAGACGCCAGACATGGTTCCGCTCATGCTGATCGACGGCCCGCAACGTCTTGTCATGGCGCTTCGGCGGGAAAAGAATGGGTTCGACCTTCTGAAGAAGTTCGAGCTGCCGCGTGCTGGAAAGCCCCGGCGCTATGCGCTTGAACATCAGCCACCATTCCGACCAGAAGATCGGATGCCCCTCGGGAAGTTTCTCCGCCCACATTTCCCAGAGCCGATCTACCCTGGCAGAATCGCCATGAGTGCCGAAACCCGGCCGAAGGCAGTAGCCCAAAAGCCGGACCCACCAGACGAATGCATCGTCATCATTCTTGAACCGCTCATCCTTTGCAATGATGTCGAAGACGGCTCGAGAAAGATCGGCATTCCAGGATTCACGAGGAGTTTCGGCGGCTTCGCCGAGTTCTTTGAAAAGCAAGTTGAAATCACCCTTGCCGAACGTCCCGTCGAGCACCTTCCGGATCTGGCTTTGCTGCTTCTTTCCCAACGGAGGTTTCGCTTTGGAAGCCGGTTTTTTTTCATCCGCCGTGGGATCCTGGTTCAGGTCGAATGCGAGATCTCCCTTGAACTCGCAATCAATTCCAAGGCAACGAATTTGAAGGTAACCGGTCTCGCGAAGCATGGTCTCGATCTTCACTCGTCGAACTTTACCCCCCGCAGCAATTTCTCGCGTTCTCTCAACATCGGCCTCCACGCCCGCCTTCGCATCCATCTTTGCATTCATCTCCGCATCCGGAGCCAGGCGCAGAATAGGAAGCGGGGAATGACGTTTGGAGCTGAACTTGTACAATTTCCCAAACTCCTCATTTTTAAGCGGAGACGGTGAAAAATACAGGTAGAAAGCCACTTCTCGGCTCAGGTCGATTCCGAAAGCCTTGCCGTCAAGGGAATAGGATCGCTCGGCCATTGCCCCTTTAGGAAGCACGCAAAGAACCTGCTCAGGGACATGACCGGAAGATTTAGACGCAGCGGCAGTGCCTATTCCGAGATAGAGAGAAACCGGATTTCCGCCGGCAATGCGATGACCCAATCCGAGGGTGACCAGCCCGAAATAGACCGCTCCTGCGGCGACAGCGAGGGTTGGATGCGGGTTTTCCAGGATCTTGGGGGGTGCTCCGCCCCGCCAAGTGGCAAGGATGTCCAGAAGCCGCTGTCTGATGAGAGGCGACATCATCGTTCCGCCGTTGAAGATGACCGCTTCGGGCGGGTCTCCGTAAGGCGCCAAAAAAGCCGCCAAGTGGCGAGAAACCGCGGGATCGCGACTGTATGGAAGTCCGGCCTCGGAAATTCCCAGCCCAACGTCCTCGTCCGGCAGGGCGTCCATCGGAACGCAAGGGAAAAATCCTTCAAGCAAAGTTTTCCGAACATGCTCCCGGTCGATCTCCTCGGTAATCGTATGGCCGATCACCCGGCTTCCGGCCCCCGAAAGGACGAAGCGAGAGATCCCCTTGGAGTTGTCGGTAAGAGCAAGTTCCTTGGCAAGCCTGCTCTGGTTCAAGACGGCCAGCCATTGTTTAGCAGCGAGTTTCTTTCCCTTGTGTCGAAGTTTACCTTCGACGAGGCGTGCAAGGGAAAGGTCGAGATTGTCCCCGCCTATCAGCAGGTGGGGGCCAACCGCGAGGCGGCTGAATCCGGGATGCTCATCATCGTGCGGCCAGGTCACTTCGATCAGGCTGAAATCGGTAGTTCCTCCGCCGATGTCGATCACGAGCACCTTTCGCACGCCGCCTAGCTCCGCGGAAAGGGTTTTGGGGTTGCGTGCGATAAAATCGTAGAAGGCTGCCTGGGGCTCTTCGAGGAGAGTAACCTGACCAATACCGGCTGCGTTTATCGCTTGCAGAGTGAGGTTCCGCGCGACCGGATCGAACGAAGCCGGAATCGTGACGATGATTTTCTGGCGCAGGAATGCCGCGGCCGGATCGTTGTGCGCCATTTGGAAATCCCAGGCTCGCCGAAGGTGTTCCAGAATAGCGGTGGAAACTTGAACCGGTGAAAGTTTCCGTGCCAAGCCCTCGCTTTGCCAAGGCAGAATCGGCGCCTGGCGGTTGACTCGCGGATGGCAGAGCCAGGACTTGGCGCTGTGTATCAGTCGTGCGGGAATATCGAGGCCGAGATCCCTGGCATACTGGCCTTGGATGAAATCAGGCTTCGAATCCCAGGGAAGGCCCGGGTTCGATTCCGGATCGTCGTTAAGGAAAACGACCGAGGGAAGGGTGGGCCGCCCCTCGACCTGATTTGCGGCCACCAACTGCGGGATCTGAAAAGTGTGGATCTTTTCTTCACCCGCGCTTTCCACGGTATGGAGATCAAGATCAAGGTAGGAAAGAGCGGTCTGGGTCGTCCCCAGATCGATTCCGATGATGTAGCGAAAAGAGTATTTTATTGACATACTAGAATTCTAACAGATGCCTGCCTTTGAGGCGGCCGGCTAATTAAATTCTCGCCATCTGCTCAAAAAGAAGGGGCATTCGCTGATTCTCAACATTAAGCGAGGTTCCTCACATTCGTTCGGAATGACAAACGAGGCTGTCATTTCGACCGAAGGGAGAAATCTCTTGCGCCAGGAATCATTGAGTTTCCCCGAATTATTGAGTAGAAACAATTCTCGCTTGTAACAGGCTTCTTCCCAAATTCCGTTTTGCAACCCTAACTCCTTATCCCCCTAATTCCCAAACTCCCTAATTCCCTATCGCGGAACTAACCTGCGACCGGAGTCAGGCTCAGTGACTGGTTGGCATTTCCACCGACTATTATCCAAACCATCGCTGGATATCCATATCCAACGAAAGAAGGCCTGTCCGCGTGTTGGTCCTTTTGTCCGCGTCCTAAAACAAATTAGTCTTTTCGTGCGAGGTGTAATCCTTGTTTTGTAGTAAGATTCCGGCTGGTTCAATTTCCAAACAAATTTTTATTGTAAGAGTTTAGCGGTTTGAAATAAGAAAGACGAAGAAAGCTGGGAAAACGA
>MNYA01000113.1 GCA_001872985.1 bacterium CG2_30_54_10
TCTGTGGTTGGAGGCAAAAAATGAGATTGTATTTTCCTAAACTAGCGGCGCTGGTTTCTTGTGTTTTCCTGGCGCTATTGGCATTCCCCTCTGCTTCTTTTTCGATTTCCGCTCATGAGTTATCCCATGAACTAGTGCCCGCTCCGATCGCTCCGACCGATTTGCACGCCAGGGTCATTGAAGTCCTGTTAAGGATGGAAGCGCGGCGGAAAGCCAGGACTGCCGATGCGGACAGGATGGGAGTCATTCTTCCAAGCCAGAGAAAAAAACTCTCTCCCGCCAAACCTGCTGCAAACGAACCGGTAATGTTCAAGGAATACGATCTGTCGGGGCGAAATATTCCTCAACCTTCACAGATGCGAACCCCAGTATCTCGGCCGTCCCAGACGCTCCACCTTTCGTTTGCAAACAAGGTTGTGCCGCCAGCCGTGGCTCCCGCGCCAATCGAGCCGGCCCCCAACCTGAAACTTTCCTCCGAAACTCCCTTTGAGAATGCGCTTCGGAAGGCAAGCCGAGGAAAGGATCGCAGAGAGGCGGACGCCAAAAGGCTGAACGTGACCCTTCCGAGCCACGGTGGGCCGGTTTCTGGTTTTTCAAAAGCCCTTCCCATGCTTTCTGCCGCTCTCGAGGAACTGATCAACCGAATCCCGGAAGAGCTTCCGGCGAATTATGGGTTCTTTCCGGGTTGATAATAATATCAATTAGTTGATATTATTATCAACTAATGGCTAGGCCATTCGGTCTTGTTCGCGGTTCCAAATCTGATCAAGTAGAAGATTGCCGATGCTGCGAAGCAAAGGGTCCCGCTAAGTGTTAGTGAATTGATAATGCCCCATTTCTGCGAAAAATAGCCCTGCAGCAGGCTGCCGAGCGGCGCCATTCCCATGAATGACATTGTGTAAAGGCTCATCACCCTGGCTCGCTTATCTTCTTCAACCTCCGTCTGTAAGAGGGTGTTACTTGCCGACCATCCGGTGATCATCCAAAATCCGTTGAAGATCATCAACAACATTGCCAAACTGGTTCCTTTTACCCTGGCAAACATAACCACTCCGATTCCTAATAAACCGAATGCTGTGGGAACCATCCGATCCAGTCTGCTAAGATCTTTTCTGGAAGCCAGGTATAGCGCACCGATCAGCGCCCCCAAACCGTTTGCGCCCATTAAAAAGCCAAGCGTTTGAGGCCCGCCCCCCAAAACATCTCGTGCAAAAACAGGCAAAAGAACGATGTAGGACATGCCAATGAAGCTGGACAAACTGCATAATCCGAGTATGGGAGCGATCAGCGTGTTATGGAATGCGTATCTCAAGCCGGTCGTCAGCCCTTCCCAGAAAGGTGGTTTACGCCTTTTTACCCGCTGGACGTTTATTTTCAAGCTCCAGAGAATAAAAACTATTGGCACGAACGATAGGGCGTTCACAAAGAAACAGACCTCCTCACCCAAAGCTGCTACCAGAAGCCCGGCCACAGGAGGCCCAATCAATCGGGCCGAGTTGAAAAGCGATGAATTCAACGCAATTGCATTTACCAGGTCTTCCTTTTTATCAATCAAGTGATAAGTAAACGCCTGCCGTCCGGGCATGTCGAAAGCATTTATCATTCCCAGAAAAACGCTTACCAAAACCAGATTTCCAAAATTCACTGTTCCCGTGGCTGTCATCAGCCAAAGAAGCAGAGCCTGAACCAACCCAAGGCTTTGGGTGATGAGAAGAGATTTTCGGAGGTCGAATGAGTCAAGAAGAACTCCGGCGATCGGCATCAACAAAAATGCGGAAAATTGCGAGGAGAAGTCGATTACACCAAGCAGGATTGCCGATCCCGTCAGCTTGTAAACAAGCCAACTCATAGCCATCCGTTGCATCCAGGTTCCGATCAGCGAGATGCCGTTCCCTACGAAATACCTCCGATAGTTGGGAGAAGCCAACGACCGGAAGACAAACCCCAGCCTCGGAACCGGGGGTCTCACCCATTCGGGAAAGCTAATACCGCGCCTCCTTCAATCGAAAAACTGTATCTACTCAATAATTCGGGGAAACTCAATGATTCCTGGCGGAAGAGATTTCTCCCTTCGGTCGAAATGACAGCATCGTTTGTCATTCCGAACGAATGTGAGGAATCTCGCTTTATGTTGAGAATCAGCTGATGCCCCTTTTTTTGAGCGGATACGAAAAACTTTAACCAGGCGTTTTTTCCCTTTTACTGCAACTTCGCCCAGGCTTGAAGTGGTTTCGCCTTCAGCCCCAAAAGCGGATCCGGCGGCTTCCAGCGTGGCATCGTCGATCGGGACTCCACCATCCTTATCGGTGCAAGCAAGGTCATTCAATCGCGAGGCAAGGTTCACTGAATTTCCTATTATAGCGTATTCAAGTCGGACGCTCTCGGCGCCCAGAACGCCGATGAGAATAATACCAGTTGCGATGCCGATTCCCAATGGATCTGGAATTTCCCGGCCATTATCCCTCATCCACTTGCGCATCAAATTTGCCGCTGCGATTGCGCGTGCGGCGGGCTGGGCGACCGACTCACCACGGCCGGGAAAGAATGCGGCCAGGATCTTGTCGCCTATGAATTTGTCGATTTCTCCGCCGCTTTTCCTTATGACCTGGGACATTCCTTCCAGAAAGGCGTTCAATTCTTCAACCAGCGCCTCAGGGGAGCGAACTGCCAGGGCGGGCTTGAAACCGGCCAACCCGGAGAAGAGAACCACCGCTTCCCGCCGTTCGCCCAATCCGGCGCCTTTTCTGGGTGAACCGTCCTGGGCTGCCGCCACCGCGGCCTCGGAAACGAACTGCCTGAGCAGTCTTCCCTCCTGAAACCCGGCGACCATTTCGTTGAAGGAAATTGCAAATACTCCGAAATCGGTAAGTGTTTAGCCTGCTGAAGTGAATACCTCGAACCCTCGCTCAAACAGACACTTTGGAAAATTTACATGCCAATTATTGAGAAGTGGGCGTAACGTTGATCCGATCTGCGTTTGAGGCTTTTTGACTTCAGACCGCTAAACTCATACAAA
>MNYA01000070.1 GCA_001872985.1 bacterium CG2_30_54_10
AACGGCTCGCGATCCCCAAGAATCATTTCACGATAGACTTCATCGCCAACGATGTAGAGCTCATGATTGACGGCTATTCGAGCAAGCCTCGTAACCTCTTCCTTGGTGAAAATTCGACCGGATGGGTTGCATGGGCTGTTTAAAAGGATTGCCCGAGTTCGTGGCGTGATCATCCTTTCGATCTCGTCCTCAGCAGGAAGAACGAATCCTTCTTCCGCGTGGGTCGGGATGGCTTTCAAGACCCCACCCGCGATTGCGAGGAACCCTGCGTAGGGTGGAAAAAACGGCTCGATGCAAAGAACCTCATCTCCGGGATCGATGATTGCAAGAAAGGTATTCGTCAAGGCTTGTGAAGCACCCACCGTTACAACGACATTCTCCTTTTCGATGACGAGATGCCCCACCCCACGCTGGTCAAAATGATTGTTCAAATAACGCGCGAAAGTTTCCCGGAGGTAGGTTTCGCCCTGGTAAGGAGAATAAACAATGTGCCCTTCCTTTGCTTTGCTGAAAACGGTTTCGGGAAAAACTGAAATGCAAGGAATGTCCGGTTGCCCGATATTCAACTCGTAGACAGTCTTTCCTTCCTGCAAAAGTCTCCTTGCAATTCCCATCATTTTTCTGATGGAAGTCGGCGCCAGACACTCGACCCGCTTGGCAAATTTCAAAGATTCCATTCTTCCCCCCACTGCTGACAAATGATACTATTTTTTTCGAGACTGTAGCAAATTGGCAGACGAATTGGTTGTTATGTCATTGCGAGGAGCGGAGCGACGAAGCAATTCCCTGGTAAGAAGAAGATTGCTTCGCTTCGCTCGCAATGACAGTGTTTGACAAAAAGTCTGTCTGTAAAGTTGCTACAGTGTCTTTTTTTCGTAACTTCTCAATAAAGGGGGGCCCGCGCGAATGCCACTAAGGCCTTGTTAAGAAATAACTGTTACATTCTGGTTCATCGACCGGCCATAAGGGGCGGGAAAAGCAATAACCATTGTCATGGTTATTACTTAACGGCCCCTACGAGCCGGAAGAAACCGTTGGAATGTGGGTGGTGGTGGCCGGACTGACGCTTAGCGAAGCAATGCCGCCGCTCGGCGATACCGCACCTATGCTCGACGAAGGGGTACCGATCCGCGATGAAGTGGTACCGATGCTCGACGAGGCGATCGCAGGCGATCTCGGGGCGGCAACCGGCTTCGGAGTGGCGGCATCCAACAACGATTTGAATGCCTCGAACGTTTGTATCGGCACCTGAAATATCTCATTTTCTCCATTCACGATGATTGAGACCTCAGTCCCATTGCCCTTCCCCAAAAAGACCTTCCGTGAACCGGATGCGGTAATCAACTCGAAAGAGGCGGCAGTGTCGAGGTCTTTCAACCCCAAACGCTCTCCATCACGCAATTCCAAAGGAAGAAAGGTTCTTACGTTATTATTCAGGTAGGCTTTGACCAGCCCCAGAACTTTCCCATCATCGATCTTCTCACCTCGGCACATCCATGTCGAGCTGGCGTGGTCGATTTGAAAGGTCGCGGTTCCGTTTCCAAGAACGATCCGGGAAACCTCATTCTCACGAACTCTCGGAAGTTCCTTCGTCCGGACTTTGTTCAAACCCTTTTCGAGCAGAGCAAGCGCGGTTTCGTTCACCGCGAAGACATTCGGCCTGTCGCCGCGTTTCACGAAAACCTCCCCGCCTTCCAAACGCCCGGCCAGAAGTTCGAACGCAGAATTTCCGGAACCGCCAAGAACGGCCCTGAACCTTGGCTTCAAGAAGCCGAAATCATCTTTTTCCGCCGGTTGGTCGTTTACGAATCGGCTGATTTTCAGTTCATGGATTCCAGCCAACAACCCGGAAACCTCCTGAATGTCGGCATCCAATTCTCGCGGTGAAACTATCTTCCATTCAAGATTTTTCTGATGTTCAAGATGGATGGTTTCCGAACCTATCGTCAAGGTAATCGAACCAACTTCCGCGAAATCCTCGTGAAAAATTTTCTTGGACCGAAGATCGTTGAACCCTTTTTTGAATGCCGCCGCCACAGATCCTGGGACAAGATAAACGGCCGGGTCACCTGCTTTTCGAAAATAATTCGAGCCTCCGACGGGCGAAGAATCACCCAATGAAAAACTCACTGTACCAGAACCGGACTCGATAGTGAGTTCGGGAGACTGCGTTCCGAGGCCGTAACACGCGGTATCTGTAGCATTCAAGCTGATGATGGCCTCGGAACTCAAATCTTCAAAACACTTGAGAGCGCCGACGATCTCGTCTTCATCTCCACGAACTTCCTTTGGTTGAGTCACGAACCATTGCGCGGCTGATGCGACCGATGCCCCCGGCCGGATTTCCACACGAACTTCCGCTCGCCCAGCTTGACCAGACTGTACAGTCTGCCCGACTTGCCCAGCCTGCCCGGTTTGCTTCCAAGTAGCAATCTTGACGCTTTTCACATCGACCTTGGCCAACTCGACGGGCTTGTCCTTGCCTGGGTCAAGCTTTTCCTCGACCTCGTATTTGCTAGCGTAAATTCCCAAAAGAACGAAAACAATTAGGGCTATGGCTGTCGGAAAAGTGCGCTTCTTCATTTTCACACCCTCCTACGGGACCACCACACACCGGCCCCGATCATTATTACCAATAATGGCGAAACAACTACCGAAAGTATCAGGATCCGGTTCGCCGCCTCTTTATCCAGAACGACCGGCGAAAATTCAACCGTCTTCGCGTGTATCGCGATCTTATCATCCTGGCCAGCTAACCAGTTAACGGTGTTCACCATCAGATCGGCATTGCCTTGATACTGAAGCATGTTATTCGATGCGAAATCGGAATCCCCGAAGAAAACCGCCCGACTTCCGCTGGCCGGTCCCTTTGGCTCGAATGCCACACCAAGGTTTAGCGGCCCGCGAACATCGGTCTGCGGGTTGAAGTCGATTTTGCCCGACATTACCTCATCCATCTTGCGTTTCCCAAAGGGGCCATCGCCCGAGGTCAGAAAGGGTGTCGCCTTCCAAGCGTCCTTTGCTTCAAAGGTGATACCACGGCACATCTGCATCACGCACCCCGAATTTTTCTCGAGCTGGTCCTTCACGATCGGATGAAACTGATACGTGGGAATTATGACAACAGGGCTGTTGCTGGCCCTGGCGGGATTGATGATTATTTCAGAGTTGAACAAAACCCCGTAGGTTTCGGTCAGGAAGGCTTCGAATTCGGGGGATTTGCTTTCAGGATCCATGGTGACCAGAAGTTGCCCTTTGCGGTTAACGCAGAAATCCTTCAAAGCCTGGATCTCCGAAGGGTGGAAAGACTTTTTTGGGGAAATGATTCCGACGATCTGGGTATCAGTTCCGATCCCATCAGCAAGGTTGACCTCGGAAACCACGAAATTTTCCTTCTCAAGATATTTCTGTATTCCCGCAAAACCTTGGGGATTGAACGAAGACAGGCCCGGCTCTTCATGGCCCTTCACGAACTGGACTTTGCGCCTTGTTCCAGCGGTAACGTTCATGATGGCCGAGGTGAGAGCCTGTTCGCCTTGGAATTTGGGAGTCTCAGCTTGCCTGGCGTAAGGGTTGGGCATGATGAAAATCTCATTCTGGAAAATGTCTTTCCGGCTGCTCTGGCATTGGACAACCACGGTTCCCATGTTGTTGACCCCCATTGCCCGGCAGGTTAATGGATCTCTTCGGGGATCTACCATGCTGAACTGAAGCCGGTCCGTGTGTCTGCGGTACTCCTTTATCAGGTCATCCATCATTCCGGTTTCAACGGCGCCGACCGGGAAAAAAGCGGTTATTTTGACGTCTTTATCAAGCTTTCCAAGCAACTTTATCGTGCTGTCTGAAATCGAGAAAAGTTGGTCTCTCGTGAAATCATACCGATAGTTTCGCCTGAAAGCGATGTGTGTGAGCAGGACTCCGATGCCGATGAAGGCAATCACGAGAAGGGCATCGTTTACCCAGAGCCAAGACTTCCGGCTGGTGAAGAGATCCTTCAGCAAGGTCGGAGAGATGATAAAAGCAAGCAACAAAAGGCCCCCGCCAGTTCCCAAAACCGAGTAGGCAACGGTCGTTTTGCTGGGATACATCTGAAAGCTAACGAACCCTGAAAGCAGCCCGATCAGCCCAGCCAAAAACAAAATGAAGGGAACCTGGGAACTTGTGTCAATTCTTCTCTGCGCCATTTTTCTTACCTCCACCGATCCGATTCAAGTACCCTGGTCGTCAGGAACAGAAAGGTAATTGTGAAGACCAAAAAGAAGATCACGTTTCCTGAATCAACAATTCCTTTCAGGAACTCCGAAAACCGATCGAACAGGGAAAGCTTGCCAAGCACCTCCCCGAGCGAGTTTTCAAGGGCAGTTTTCGCCCAACCGCAAAGCCAGAAAAGTAGGAGACCTCCGAAACTAATCATCGCAGACATGACTTGGTTCTCGGTCACCGAGCTGGCAAACAACCCCAGCGAAATGAATGCCGCACCCAAGAGAATAATCCCGATGTATCCGCTGATTATTGGCCCCCAATCAAGGTTTTGAGCGTAGCTCCAGAGAATTCCCGGATACTGGAATGTAAGAATGATCAGCATTAGATAAAGAATAAAGCATGCCAGGAATTTCCCGATCACTATCTCGACCGGCGAAATCGGCGACGTTAGAAGAAGTTCGATCGTATTCGACCGCCGTTCCTCGCTTATCAGCCTCATTGTCAGAACTGGTGAAACCAGCAAAAGAATGAAGGCTGCATTGTAGAGAAGAGGTTGCAGAGTTGCTACCTTGCTCGTCACCAGAACGATCCAGAACAGATAACCTACAACCAGCAGAAAAGACGAAAAAACGATATAAGCAACCGGGGAATAGAAAAAAGTCTGCAGCTCTTTGCGCATAATTGCCAGGATCTTCATGCTGCTTCCCTCCTTTCGCTGCTTGACGGCTCATCCGTGTGTGTCAATTTCAGGAAGACCTCTTCAAGAGAGGCGCGGGACGGAGTGATTTCGGTGAAAAGATGTCCCTTCCCGACCACCGCACGGAAAACCTTCTCGTAGGCTGCCTCCGCGGGCAGAGTGAGATCGAAAAAAACGTGCTCTCCCCGAACGGACTCGTGCTCGACCCGAACGCCCTCCACCGACTCGACCGCCTTTTTCCAATCGATGCCGGCCGGCTTCAAACCAATCTTGAACCTGGTCGAGTTAGAGCCCTTCTGTTCGAGGTTTTCAACCGAATCAACCGCCACAATCCGGCCTTCGTTGATTATCGCCACGCGCTTGCAGGTCATGCTGACCTCGGGAAGAATGTGAGTCGACAAAATTACCGTGTGGTCGGCCGAAAGATTCTGGATCAAGCCACGGATTTCGATGATCTGGTTCGGATCCAGGCCAACCGTCGGCTCATCCAAAATCAGAACCTCCGGATCGTGTAAAAGCGCTTGGGCCAGCCCGACACGCTGACGGTAACCTTTCGACAACGTGCCGATAACCCGGTCGATATGATCTCCCAGTGCGGTTCGCACCACCGCGCTGTCAACCTTGGCTCGCTTCATCTTTACGGGGATCTCGCGAATATCGGCTATGAAGTTTAGGTAGGATCTTACCGTCATTTCAGGGTAAAGAGGCGGTGTTTCCGGCAGGTAGCCGAGTCTGCGCCGCACTTCGAGGGAGTTTTCGAAAACATCAAAGCCCGCTACGGTAGCCGTACCCGTAGTGGCGGGAATGAAACAAGTCAAAACACGCATTGCGGTCGTTTTCCCTGCGCCGTTGGGACCGAGCAGCCCAAGAACTTCCCCTTTCCCGACCGAAAAAGACACCCCGTCGAGGGCGCAAAAATTACCGTAATATTTCGTAACGCCTGATAATTCGATCACAACTCGACCCTCCTGTGCATCAGTTGAAAAACAGTCGCATCGCCGTCGTCTTTTGACCCCGAACCATGGAAAAAGTTCCCACTTTCTTCGACCGGTTTTAACGCGACAAACAAGCAAACCTGTTTTTAAAGCGCAAAGCACACAAAGGTCGCAAAGGGAAAAAATGAAAATTTGCTTAAAACCCTTTATTCAACGGTCTTTGCGTGCGTTGCGATCGTTGTGGTCAATATTAGTCAGTTATTATAGAACACGACTTGTGTACCCAGGCGCCCCGCCGACGCCCCTATGCTGGTGATTCAGGCTTCTTTGGTAATCTCCGCTACCTCGATCTTGTCGGCCAATTGAACCAATTTCTCGATCACCCTGAGGTATTGCTCGTAGAACTTTAAAAGGTTGTATTTGTCAGATATCCGCAACAAGCCCATCTTCTGCCGTAAACTGTCAGTAAGGATGCCAGGTTCCAACTGAAATTGCTCCTCAGCCGTTGAGACCACCACATCCTTGCGAACTGACGGGTTCAATCCCTTGAGGAACAGCAACCCCCGAAGCAGCGGAAAAATCGTGTTAAATGAACGGGAAAGCATCGATTCAAAGGTGCGCAGTGATTCCCCGGAGGCGATGAACTCGGTTCGAGCCTCTGCCATTTTGGTTCGAAGCATCTGCTCAACCTGAATTCGCAAATAGGTTTTTTCAATCGGAATCGTCTTGAACGGGTCCGGCCCGAAAAGAATCCTGTGGTTGTCTCGTATCTCCATGAAAAGCAAGGGAAACACGTCGAGCGACCGTTCGAGATCGTTGGTCGTGAAAATTCGCGGCACATCGAATCCGCGCGTCATCCATTGTTCCATGGGAACAGACATCACCTTTAATTGCGTAACGGTGATGTTCTTGAAAACCAGTACCATGTTAATATTCGATCGTGCATAAACGTAATCGCCCGATACCGCGCTCCCAAAGGACGCCACTGTTTGCAGGTCATCCCCCAGAAGCCGGATCATCTCCTGAGCGAATGGGTCGAAAACGGTCTCCGGATTCTGCGGAACATTTCTGATCTTGGCCAAAAGGGTTTCAAACATCATTGGTCCTCCAACGGATTTAAAAATGCCACTAATAACCTGGAAAGTATAACTCACCTTAGTTGTTTTTGTTGATCATGGTTTATACCATAGAGGGATCTGCAAAATCTAACATTATCAGCTTTTGTAGTATCTACTAAATAATTCGGGGAAACTCAATGATTCCTGGCGCAAGAGATTTCTCCCTTCGGTCGAAATGGGGCGCATTCCAAAAAAGAGGCAGCCGGTCGGAAGAACAGCAGTGGCAGCGCATCAACGAAGAAGGAATGTCATTGCGAGGAGCGCAAGCGACGAAGCAATCTCGAGCGAAAAGATTGCTTCGCTTCACTCGCAATGACACGTTCTCATCTTTGGGGTGTCGCCACCATCTTGGCGAATACCTTTTTTCGGGAATGCACCCTCGTTGGGTGTGACCTTCGCGCAATGTGGCGACACAAAGTGGCAGCGGCTTCCAGCCGCTGCTGCGGAGGCTCTCAAGCCTCCGCCACTTTTCCGGCATTCCAACACAGCCTGAGTTGTTAACAACCTGAACATGCTTCAAAGGACACACCCCGATCGTTCGGTCGGATCAGAACTTGTACTCGATTGCGAAGTTGATATCCTTTTTGTCGGTGATGTCGTCGACGCGGAGCTGGAACTTAATGCCCGGCCGGATCGCATAGCCGCTTGTGAAGCGTACGGTTGGGTCGCGGGTATCGATAAAGTCGAGGCTGTAGGTGATGTCTTCGGCCCATTGGTAGTCGAATCCGAGGCCGATCTTGGAGGCGATTACACCGGCTCGCTTGACCAGCCGTTGCTGGGCGTCGCGGGCGAGCATCAGGTTAAACAGCGGGTCACCGCCTATGTCCTCGACGCCGATTCGATAGAAACTGCTTTCGTTGGGATAGAGGTCCACGAGAATATCGGAGAAGAAGGTGTCATTTTCCTTGTGGTAGCGGAGGAGATACTTGAAGTCGATGCGAGTCTGTTTGATGTTCAGGAAGACTTTGTCGACAGCCTGTGCAATCTTGTGGGCATCGTCCAGTCCCGTTTTAATCTTGCCGCGGATGTCTTTTTCGGTAACGATCTCCTTCACCTCTCGGGTGATTTCCTTGGCGTTCTCGGAAGCTTTTTTCAGGGTTTCGATAGTTGAGCGAACGTTCTCGGTCATCTTACGATCCTTGTTGAGGTCGGCGATCATATTATCGAGACGTTCTGACATGTCGCGGATGTTGTCGACGGTCTCCTTCAGGTGTGCGCGGTTCTCGTCGGTAACATCATTCAGTTGCTTGCTGAAATTCTTGAGATTGGCGATCATTCCCCGGATGTTTTCCCTGTTCAGTTCCAATTCGTCTTTTGCCTTTTTCAGGATCTCATCAAGGTTATTGACCATGCTCTCGGTCTTGTTCTGGACGGACTCTATGATTCCCTTGACCTTTTCGGACGCCGACTCGGCATTCTTGAAGATTGCCTTTGTGCTAGCCTTCAACTCAGGATCGCCGACGATATCCTTGGCCGAGACAACGAGTCCTTGCAGTTTTTTAAGGAGTTCATTTCCCTGCTCGAAAAGTTCTTCCATGCGGGTGGGATCGGTTCCTTCCACGACAGCTTTGTCGAAGACATAGGGGGAATTCTGGTCGCGGGTGGGAATGATTTCGACGAACTTTTCACCCATGAGCCCGGCTGTTCCAATCGTGAAGGTGCTGCGGCGCCGGATTTTGTGCTTCTTGTCGCGGATGTAGGCATAGACGAAAGCCTGATCGTCGTCGATTTCGATTGCCTCAACCTTACCGATTTTCACGCCGGCCATCGAGACGCTTGAACCAACACTCAGCCCGTTAACCGTATAGAAAGTCACGGCGAACCGATAGCCTTTTTCCTGAAACGAAATGTCACCGATCACGAAAACCATGTAAACGAGGAGTGCGCATGCGGCCATCGTGAGAATGCCAACTTTGAGCGTCGAGTTCATTAGCTGCTCCCGGATCTGATAATCTTAAAATTCTATAATAACGTCATCGGCCCCTTGGCTTCGCCTCGGATGAACTGCTGAACCAGGGGGTCGGGGGAATTGATGATTTCATTTTTGGTTCCAATGGCGACAATCTGGCCTCCGTAATGCAGGGCCAAGCGGTCGCCGATACGATATGCTGAGTTGAGATCGTGCGTGACCACGATGGAGGTCACACCCAGGCGCTCTTTCAGGCTGAGGTGCAGCTCATCGATTGCGCAGGTCATGATCGGGTCAAGCCCGGTCGTGGGTTCGTCGTAAAGAATAATTTCCGGTTCCATGGCGATTGCGCGGGCAAGACCGACGCGTTTGCGCATTCCACCGGAAAGTTCGGACGGCATCAGGTAATTTGCCCCGGGGAGGCCGACCATTTCAAGCTTTTCTGAAACGATATGATGGATCGCGATATCGGAAAGACCGGTGTGTTTTCGCAGACCGAAAGCGATGTTTTCTTCGACTGTAAGCGAGTCGAAAAGTGCGGCGGATTGGAACAGCATTCCCATGCGCATTCGAAGTGAATCGAGCTTTTTGTGATTGAAACTTGTGATATCGTCTCCGTCAATGATCACTTGGCCGCCGTCAGGTTTGAGGAGACCGATGATATGTTTCAGAAGCACGCTTTTTCCGCATCCTGACGGACCGAGAATTACGAGGGTTTCCCCGTCGTAGATTTTGAGGTTGATGCCTTTCAATACCTCTTTCGGACCGAATCGCTTGCTGAGATCTGAAATAATAATCATTGCAGATAAGCCATATTGAAGTTGTTGATTCCGACGGTCAAAAAGTAGTTGACGGCAAGAATGAACATTATCGCAAGAACCACCGCTCCGGTCGTGCTTTTTCCGACACCCTCGGCGCCGCCTTCGGTAGTGAAGCCCTTGTAGCAACCGATGGTACCGATCAGCCCACCGAAAACCATCGATTTTAACAACCCGCCTACGATGTCCTGGATTTTGAGGCTTTGAAGGATTGAATCGCTGAAGGTAGCGAGTGTGAGCCCGATCTGATGGACGGCGATAATCGAGCCGCCTATCATCCCGACCACGTTCGTAAAGACCGTGAGAATCACGAGCATGAAGGTGCAGCCCCAGAACCTTGGCACGACCAGATAATCGACCGGGTCCGTGGCCATGGTTTCGAGCGCGTCGATTTGTTCGGTGATTTTCATCGTTCCGAGTTCGGCCGCGATCGAGCTCCCTATCCGGCCGGCAACGACAATCGAGGTCAGGATCGGAGCGAGCTCACGAGCCATCGCCATGCTGACGACACCGCCAACATAGCGCTGCGCGCCGAGCTGGGCAAATTGATAGCCGATCTGGACTACGAGAACAGCTCCAGTGGAGAATCCGGTTAGGGCAACCATCGGGAAGGAATCGACGCCGATTCTTGACATCTGCTCCATCAGGTTTTTCATGCCGAATCTTCCGGTGCGGATTCCGTGGATGGTCCAGTAGATCGATTGTAGAAACAGGATGGTAAGGCTGCCGAAAAGGTTGGTCAGATCCTTGAGCAGCTTGATGGCGATCATCGGATCATTCCTCGCTAAGACTTATCGTAGTTTCGACCCGGCCCTGAACGACAAGGTTCGTGGGTTGAATTTCGAGATCTCGGTTGTTCAGTTTGATTTTTTTCACTTCTTCGCCCTCGGCGGTGAGCTGGAAAAGAAGGTCTGAATTCTTCGGTGAGTTGACCCATTCTGACATTGCGGCATCGAAAGTTTCGGGGGACTTCTCATCGGATGAACGGTTCTCTTTTCCGCTCTTCGCGCCATCTTTTCCATCTCCGGTCGCTTCGCTGTCTTCGACCCGGCCGCTCAGACCGAATACGGAAAGGGTCAGGTTTTCCTTCCCGATGTCGTGCGGGATGGGAAGCTTTGCTTTGCGGACAAGACTCTTTTCGCGATAAGGCCGGATCGTAACCCAGGCCTCGAGAATCCCACCCGGAGTGATCGAATGATTCTTCACCTCGACCTTTTCGATGTTCATGGTCCGCCGTTGCTTTTCAACCTCGAGCTTGAGCATCAGCCGTGTGGGAGAAACTTCCTCGAGGTCGCTGTCCATGATGTTGCCAAGAAGGCCGGTGGTCTCTTCGATCAGGGATCCGACAATGTCGGATTTGGAATGAAAAAGGTTCTCGCGACGGAACTGATACTGCTTTCCCGCTGAATTGGCGCACTCAAGGGCGATTACCATCTGGGCTGTCCCCTCGCCATCACGATCGATCACTTCCTCGATTGCCTGCTGCAATGTGGATTCAATTACTGAGATGAAAACAGCGGGATCTCGAACCACTTGGTAATTGATACTTCTGGAGCGCTTGATATCCTTGTCGGAGATCTCGAGCTGGACCGGAACCATGGTCGGAAATCTTCCGACCTCGCCCGAGATTCCTTTTTCCCGATCCTGGGTGATAACGCCAAGCATTTCGGTCGGAGCGCCGATCTTGAATGGCATCTGAACGCTTGAAAAACTGTGATAAATGTGCGTTCCAGTCATTAAAAATGAGACGTTTCCCTTTTTCAAAAACGGATGAGCGAATGCAAGGATGCGCTTTCCGTCACGGTAGGTAAGAGTGCCGAGGGTGGTGAGATTGATATCCCCACGAGCGAGCTGCACGCCGATGGCGGATCCCGGCTCGAGCGTTTCAGACGCATTGCCTTTGGAACTGACCGCTGAAAGGTTCATACCGGGCGGGATCGGAACCGCCTGCAGATGACGATTCTTGAAATGCGAATTAAGAATTCCAAGAAATTTGTCAGACAATCCCTGTATGAACACTGGGGTCGCCGCATGCAGGAATACCGGCTCCCCCGGGAGAATTCCGGATCGTGAAACATCCTCGTCATCGCTTACTTCCCAAAGCCGGTTCACGATTTTTCCGCCCAGGCGAAGCGGCGCGGAGCACGTCCAGAGAACCGGCTTTTCATCGACCGGCCGCGAGCTTGTGAGGGGGTAATCCCAGATATCGAGCATCTCCTCGATCGGAGTGACCAGACCTACGGTGTGATCGGTCATCACCCATCCGGAGCTCAGCCCGCCGATGATTTTCCCGTTGATGTAAACCGGGCTTCCGCTCATGCCTGCCGCGATCCCGCCTGCATCCTGGATCACCTGACCGCTGACTTTGACAAGGATCGACTGGCCCGAGATCAGAATGTTTTCGTTTAGTTTGTTGTTCGAAAGCACCCCCATCACCTCGACGTTGAACGTCTCGATGTCCCGGCCATGAATAACGGTTTTCCCGAATCCTTTCATGCCGACCTTCACATCTTTCAGCGGCATTATGGCATCGTTTGCGTCCACTTGAACCGACAAGAAGAGAACCGCAAACAGGACGGAAGCCAATCGGTTCGCGAATGAAGATCGTACTGCAAACGCAGACCGGGTCGCAAACACCGGTCGGATTGCGAAGATCACCGGAAACTCAGTTTCGCGTAATGACGATGCCATTTGAAATCGGCCGTTCCCTTCCGTCGGATGGGCGATTCACGACCCGCCCTTTGACGACCATGCTGGATGACCCGCCGCCATCAAGGTTAATAGCTTGGCAACCCCCCAACTTTTTGATGTAACCGGCAAGCTCGGCAAGGGTCATCCCGGCGCTTTGCTGCGAGCGGCCATCGACAACCACAAAAAGCAGGTCGCCGTTGAATGTCCGGCCAACCGCCGAGCGCGGGTGTCGCCCGTAGGTAATCGTGGCGTCGAATTTCTCTTCCTTGCCATTTATGTCCACAAGACCCTCGGAAAGAAGCCGTGGGCCGCCACATACCGCATGTTGAACGGTTTTCCAGGGAGCGTTGATCTCATAATCGAGTTTCACCATGTCGCCGAGACGCACTCCCGAAAGAGCCGCCGATTTGGATCCGCCCGCGGAAACAACCACGCCGTCGGGCGGAATCAGCGAGTCCCGGTCGTGGAGCCCGACAACCCTTCCCTGCACCAGGACAAGCTCCCGCCCGGATTCGGTGGTCATCGTGCTCCGTGCGAATTCCGGCGTGAATACCACCAACTTATCGCCGGTTCGAGGCTGGTTAACAGCATCGATCTCGACCCGTGAGGAGCCTGCTTCCAGGACTCCTGAAAAATCAGGATTTCCGAATAACGGCTGCCCGTTGGTTGAAATACCAAAAACAGATCGATTGTACAAGGGCGAGCTGATGAGGCGTCGGTTGATGATCAAGGTTCCGATCGGATCGCCGCGCTGGGTAAAATAACATCCGTTGATCGCGGCCACCGCATTGTAACGGCGGCCGATCGAGCTGAGAATCTCCTTCTGGCAGATTCCATCGTTGGCCAAAACAGGAATCACGCAAAGCGCCGTACCCGGGTGCTCGAGGCGAAGCAGGAATACATCTGCCGGCCCGGCAGCGGTTGGAACCCGATCCCGGTAGTAGGTCAGCCCTTCGGTCAGGCTCTCCCCTGCCTGAAGGGGGAAATCGACATCCTTGGCCTTGAAAGGAATCACCAGTTGGGAAATCCCGGCGGTTGATGTGGTCAGATACGGCTCGCCGATGTTTCCGGGGGCGTAGAAGACGTAATCAGAATATCTGATCGATCGATACTGGGAGAATTTTATGAAGATGGTTCCAAGCTCTGTTGCGGTTTCACTCGCCAGAATGGAAAGAGGAGGCTGAACTCTCATTCTAAGAACTTTTCCGCGGTGGGACAATTTCGTGAATTTCACCGGTCGGGAAAGATCGAACTCGACTTTCTGAATCGGTTCATCTTCGTGATGGGTTATCCCGAGGATGGATACTTCCTCGATGGGCGCGGTCATCGAGGGCGATGCGGACGAAGCCGGAAGCTCTCCATCACCACAGGAAGACAAGGATGACGCCAATTTTAAGCCGCCGAAGGGGGCATTCTCATCCGGGACTTTCATCGCATAACTCACCTGAGGGGCTGGTTCGAAACCGGCCTATGAAGCGGATTTTTCCTGGAAAATAGCGCCGACCAGAAATATCTGGCCCAGGAAAAGCAGCCCGACGAATTGTCTCAGAGTTCCTTTAATGGTAGTCGCCGCCTTGCAGGCATGAGGATTGTCATTCCCACTATCGGCAGAACTCCCAGCCAAGGTTAAATAAAAGGGATTAGGGATTAGGGAGCAAGGGAGCAGGGGAAGATCCTGCTACACGCTGAATTTGAACTCATACGATCGCAACATCCAATGCGCTTTTGGATTGTTTGATAATAGAATTCACGGAAACTACTGTTGTAGCAGTAACTTGGCTTCGCTTTCCTGAGGGGATCGCCCGATTTCAAACGTCCAAATCCGGACGTTCCGCAAAATTTCACGTCATCCCGGCGTCCACAAATTGACGGGCTTGTTTCCAATATAGGCGAAAGCAGCATTAAAAGCTGATTTGGCAAGATCCCGTTTCTTGGCATCGGTATTGCTGTAAGTGAAAGCGAGTGACTGCAAAAAGTCGGTCGAAAGGAGAAATAAAGATGAGACTCAGTTTGGTGGTGTTGTTGAGCGCGTTGATGTTGGGGTCCTTCCTGCCAGTGTGTGCTGCCGAAAAGTCTAATGGCGCCGGCGATGACGACCTGATCGGGCTAGGCGGCCCGGGAGCCGGGGACAAGAAGGTGAGCGTTGACCAGATCATCGAACGAATTCGCACCCGGAAGGCGAAGATCCTCGAGAAGATCAAAGCACGCTTCGAAAAACTCCCCGAGCGTTTGGCAAAGCTCGAGGCACGCGTTCAACAGCGGTCGAGCAGGCTCAAAGAGAGGGCCGGAAAAACCGGCAAAGATGGGCAGGCCATGACCGGAGCTGGCGACAAACGTGAGGAAGCCAAGAAACGCATTACCGCGAAGTACGAGCAAATGAAGGCCCGCCTCAAAGAGCGTAAGGAAATGTTCCTGAAGAAGTCCAGCGAGGGCCAGGAAAAGATCAAGAGCCGTTCCGGAAGCATGAAATCCGAAGACCAGAGCAGGATCATGGCCGAAGTCGAAACCACACAAAAGGAAATCCTTGCCGAGATCGAAAAAATGGTCGGGGAAGCCACCACGAAACTTGACGCAACCTATCAGAAAATCATGGCCACATTCAACTGAGATAAACGATACTCGACCAATCGACGACCGGGGCGGAAAGCCGCTCCGGTCGTCGATTGGTCGAAACTCCGTATCATCTCAATAATTCGTGGAAACTCAATGATTTCTGGCGCAAGAGATTTCCCGGTATTTTTTGAAAACCAGGCCGATCGCTTCACAAATCCGTCGATCCGGATCGAGAACGACCTTGCCCGTGCCATCGTAGATGTATCCGGCGGGCAATATTTGGTTCTTCTGGATTTTGGATACCTTTAGGAAAGGGCCAGAAACTAAAGGGAAAAACTGGATCTTCAACTC
>MNYA01000274.1:0-1210 GCA_001872985.1 bacterium CG2_30_54_10
GAACGTATTGCAGGAGCTCTTGCAACACTATGGGCTTGTACCAACAATAAGTTGATCAAAAAAGCTATTTTTCCATTTTTTTCTTGAACCGATCTGGTACCCACTGCGAGGTTTGTGAAGGTGACCTGAAACTTGCAAACGGAGGTTAGAAAAAGTTATTGCCATGCTGTACTCTGGCCGATTCTGTACGTTCGAAAGTTCAGGTTATTTCTGTTACAAGCCCTAAGTGCATTTGCTCTGCGGAAAATGTCCTTGAGACGGGAAGGTTGAGATTGTTGTATACTTCACTTTGCATTCAAGGAGGCTTTGAACGATGGGGCTTTGCCTGCTGATCGACGGAAACAACCTTGTTTTTCGGGGTTTCTACGCCCTCGATGGGAAAAACCTTAAAACCAGTTCAGGAAGGCCAACGGGTGCGCTTTTTGCGTTTACCCGGATGCTTGTGAAGCTGCTCAAGGATCGCAAGCCGGATTTCGTTGCCGCTGCCTTTGATGTTTCGAGGGAAACATTTCGTAAGCGGATTTATCCTGCATACAAAGCGAATCGCAGACCCACTCCCCCTGAACTGCTTGCCCAGATTCCTCTCGCTCAGAAAGCCGTGGAAGCTCTTGGAATCAAACTTCTTACCGATCCGGAAGTCGAGGCCGATGACCTTATCGGCACGCTCGCCGAGCAATGCAAAAAAAGTCATGATGTTTTGATTCTCTCCGGAGATCGCGACCTACTGCAGTTAATCGACGATCGAGTGCGAGTCGAACTTTGCATCAAAGGCACATCCGAAACCCGCATCCTCGGCCGGCTGGAGTTCGAGCAGGCGTACGGCTTCCCCCCGATTGGGATCATCGACCTGAAAGCTCTTCAGGGTGATGCCTCGGACAACATCCCCGGAGTCCCAGGCATCGGTGAAAAGAAAGGTCTGGCGTTGGTGCGGGACTTCGGTTCAGTCGATTCCCTCTATTCCGGTTTGGACAAGATTGAAAATCCAAAACTGCGTCAAATGGTTGAGGCGGGCCGAGAATCAGCGATGTTGTCCCGGGAGTTGGCCACAATCAAGCGTGACGTCGAGAAAATGCCTGAGGTTTCCGATCTGGCCTGGAGCCCTGATTCCCTTCAAAAAGAAATGTTTTTTGGTTTCCTCCGCGAATGGGAATTGTTCAGCCTTCTCAAAGAGTTGGGGGCAGTCGCTTCTCGCGCCAAGGCTCCCGCGCTG
>MNYA01000274.1:1242-4291 GCA_001872985.1 bacterium CG2_30_54_10
CAGGCACAGTTCGCGAGCCATCGCTTCCAGCCATCTCGTGGGCCGGAGAACTTCCCGGAAATCCTGAGAGCGCACGGCTCACTCCTTCGGGGAAGAATCAGTCGACCGAAGGGTTGAAGCCTGTTCCGGGTGAGCGTCTTCTCATCAGTTCGCTCCAGGATCTAACGCAATTTCTTACTTCACTGAAGCAGGAGGTTGCCATTGATGTTGAGACTGATGGGCTGAATCCTTTCCAAAACAAGATCATCGGGGTTTCCCTGGCCGACTCTATTGTCCGGGCGGCTTACATTCCCTTGCGCCATTCGTATCTCGGCCTTGACCCATCCGATCAGATACCCCCGGAACAGGCATTCGAAGTTCTTCGGAAAGGACTTGCCGGCAAGACGCTTGTTGGGCACAACCTCAAGTTCGACTTGGCTTTTCTGAACGCGGAAGGTTTTCCAATTCCGGAAAATTTCTTCGACACGATGCTTGCGGTCTACGTCCTGAACCCGACCATGCCGAACGGGCTCAAGGATCTTTCTCGGGAACTTCTTCGCTTCTCGGTTCAGACCTTCCAGGAAGTTACCGGGGGAAAGCCTTTCGCGCATGTTTCAATTGCCGACGCCGGCCAGTACGGTTGCCAGGATGTTTTGCTTCCGATGCATCTGCTCCCATATTTGCGCGGCCGGCTTGCAGAGGAAAACCTGGTCGCTCTGCTTTCCGATCTTGAAGAGCCTCTATTGCCGCTTCTTTTGGAAATGGAGACGCTTGGAATAGGCCTCAATCGGGCGTATCTGCGAGATCTGACCCGGGATTTCGCGGCCGACATGAAGTCTTTTGAAGCCTCCATTCATAAGCATGCCGGGGTGGAATTCAACGTGAATTCCGGCAAACAGCTTCAAGAGATTCTTTTTGTGAAGCTTGGCCTCACTCCGCCGAAGAAGACCAAGACCGGGTTTTCGACCGACAGCGATGTTCTGAAGGAATTGGCTCCTTTGCACCCGATCTGTCGCGACCTGCTTTCTTACCGAGAGATCGCCAAACTGAAGACCACCTACGCTGACTCGCTTGAAACTTTAGTCGAGCCGAAAAGTGGAGTGATCCACACCAATTTCAATCAGATGGTGACGGCTACCGGCAGGCTTTCGAGCAACAACCCGAATTTGCAGAACATCCCGATAAAAACTGAGCTCGGACGCCGGGTCCGCCGGGCATTCGTTCCGCCCAGGGAGGGTGATGTTTTAATTTCCCTCGATTACTCGCAGATCGAATTGAGGCTTTTGGCGCACCTTTCCGAAGATCCGGATCTGGTCGATGCATTCAAAAGAAACCTTGATGTTCACTCGATAACCGCTGCGAAGCTTTTTGGAAAGCCTGTTGAACAGGTCACTTCGGCGGAACGGAAAGTTGGAAAGACCGTCAACTTCGGCATTATTTACGGGATTTCCGCGCATGGTCTGGCCGAGGGATTGGGTGTTTCGAGACCTCAGGCAAAGAGTTACATTGACGGCTTTTTCGCGACGTTTCCGAGCGTTCAGGAGTTTTTCGCCCGCAATCAGCGCGAAGCCCAGGCTTTACGGAAGGTCACGACGCTATTTGGAAGGGTGAGACCGTTGCTCGATCTGCAGTCAAAAGATTTTCAGGCAAGATCTTTTGAGGAGCGGGTGGCCAGAAATACTCCATTGCAGGGTTCGGCCGCCGATCTTGTGAAGAAAGCCATGCTTGACGCCGATCGCTACCTGAAGAAAGAGGGAAAGAAGACCCGTCTGATTCTGCAGATTCATGATGAACTAATTTTTTCCATGCCCCAGGACGAGATTGCGGAGGTTTCCCCGCGCCTCAAAGCCCTGATGGAGCAAGTTTTCCCACTAAAGGTGCCTTTGGTTTGCGACATGGCCCGTGGAGCCAACCTGGCGGACCTTCAGGATGTCGGGTAATTTGCGAGGCCGGGAGGGAGAGGCCCCCGCCAATGCTGATTTCGCGACCCGCTACTTTTTTTTGATTTTGAAAGTGCGGCCGGCGAGAGTGAGCGCGTGAGGGAACTTCCCCCGTTGTTGCTCCTGCATGGTATTTGCAGCCGGGAAACGGTTTTCACGCGACCCCGGCCGATGGCGCTGGGGAATGTTTTGGCTTCACGCTTTCGTGTTCTTCTCGGCCGGCTTCGCTTCGGGCGGCCAGGATGCTGGAATTTCGATTCCCACCTCAACAAAGACCTCCCCGTTATTTGGGCGGAAGCCTGTGCCGCGGCTGGAAAGCCTCCGGCCGTTCTCGGTTACAGCATGGGCGGAATGCTTGCCTTGATTGCCCAGGCACGTGGAATCTTCAAGGCGACTTCTCTCATTCTTTTGGCAACCCCAGTCGTCTTTCAAAGGGTTCCATTTTATCCGCTGCTGATGCGGACTGTTTTGAATTTCGTCGGACCCCTGGGTTTGCGAAGAATCCCGATCAGGTTCGCGGCGAGGCTTCTTGTCTGGTTTTTCGCTGGGGGCCATCCTTCGCGGATTGACTCAGGTCTCCGCCTTTTTCATGCGCTTGCCAGAACCGCCGGAGTGGATGTTCCCGTTGCCACCCTTGCTCAGGCCGCTGCCTGGGTTGAGTTGGGGCGTTTTGTCGACGGTTCCGGGAAAAATGACTATCTGGGGGAACTGAAAAAGGTCACCGTGCCCGCCTTGTTCCTGGCCGGGTCTTGCGACCGCATTGCGCCGCTTTCGTCGGTGAAACCAGGCTTCGATTCGGTGTCCTCGACGAAACGGGAGCTCGTCGAAATCCCTGCTGGAACGCATCTGAGCCTGGCCAACGGCTTCCCTGCGGTTGCTGTCGCGCGGAGGGTCAGTGAATGGCTGGCACAAGATTAACAAAAGCAAGTAGCTTTTCAATAAAGTGGGGCACGCGCGAATGGTGCTTAGTTAAGCCTACTTTGGCTTCTCCAATATTTTTTCTACGATGGGTAAACACTGATGAACACGAATTTTATTCCGAGCATTTTTCTCAAGAATTTCCTTATCTAAGTGCCATTCGGGGCACGCGCCCCCCTTCGCCTCGCGAAGTAAATTCGCGAGGCTCATCT
>MNYA01000062.1:0-2660 GCA_001872985.1 bacterium CG2_30_54_10
GGTGATCCCAGGAAGAAAACGTCCGCCTGGGGGGGCGGCGATCCCAGGAAGAAAACGTCGGCCCTGGGGAGCGGTGATCCCAGGAAGAAAACGTCCGCCTGGGGGGGCGGCGATCCCAGGAAGAAAACGCCGGCCCTGGGGAGCGGCGATCCCAGGGGGGGAAGCCAGGCATTTTGGCAACGCGACTATTGGGATCGCATGCTGATTTATGGGCACACCCACATCGGTCGAATCGTTTCTGAATCGGGGGTCTGGGTGATCAATCTGGGAAGTCCATCCCGCCCTCGCGGTGGGGGAAGACCAACCATCGTCATAGCCGAGGTTCTGAATGGACAAGTGCATGCGGAATTCAAGTTCCCGCCCCAACCCGCCGATGACTAGGGAAGAGATTTCTTTTCGCGAAGGAAGGCAAACATGAAACGTGTCGTTCTATCAACCGCCGCCGTCGTTCTGGTCTTCCTGGTGATCGGGCTTTGCTCCGACAAGCCTGCTGGAACAGCACCCCGGTTTGGGGGATCATTCAGGGGCTACCTGACCAGCGAGCCGGCCAATCTCGACCCCGCACGCGGAGTCGATGTCAATGAGGGCAGCGTGCAGGCTAAAATTTTCGACGGGCTCGTTCGTTACGACGAGAGCATGAACCTGGTCGGAAATCTCGCGGAAAGCTGGGAGATTACCCCCGATGGCCTGAAATACACCTTCAAGTTGCGTCACGGGGTCAAATTCCACGATGGACAGGGTCTGACCGCGAAGGATGTCCTGTTTTCCTTCGAACGGATTCTCGATCCCAAGACCGGTTCTCCGCGAACCTGGACCCTCGAAAAAGTTCGGGGCGCCAAGGAACGCCTCGATGGAAAAACCGAGTCAGTCGCTGGGCTTTCCTGCAGCGACGCTTATACCGTCTGCATCGAACTTTCCGAGCCGTTTGCCCCATTTTTGAGCCTTCTAACGATGCCGGCCTGCTTCGTCCTTCCCTCAGGAGCGGTTTCTGAAATCGCTAAAAAAAGGTTTTTCGAAAAACCTTCAGGTACCGGTCCATTCAAAATCGTTTCTCGCGAGCGCGACAGTTTCATTCGTCTCGAGGCCAACACCGAGTATCATGGCCCCAAGCCCCATGTCGCGGCGATCGAACTGCGGATCATCCCTGAAAGCCTGAAGGCGGAAATGGAGTTCGACAGCGGAAACCTTGACATTCTCCAACTGAACCCATCCAACTACGACCAGTTCAATCGACGCCCTGATTGCTCCGGCAGGATCCACGAAGTTCCCGCCATGAACGTTTTCTACCTCGGATTCAACAACCAGACCGTCCCGTTCAACGATGTTCGTGTCCGCCGCGCTCTGAATATGCTGATCGACCGGCCCGCGATCTTGAAATCCGTTTTCCACGGGCGCGGAGAACCGGCCCACGGTTCGATTCCTCCCGGAATTCTCGGGTATTCGGACAAATCGACCGGATACGGATTCGACCCGGCCAAAGGCCGACAACTCCTTGCCGAAGCGGGTTACGGGCCGAAGAAACCCCTCAAGTTCGAGCTTTTCCAGAAATCATCGCAGGCTGCCTTCGAGATAACCCGCCTTCTTCAGGGCGAGCTGAAGAAATACAACGTCGAGGTCAACCTTCGTCCCATGGAATGGAGCGCTCTCAAGGACGCGATCAATCGCGGGGAAGCCCCTTCATTTTATCTGAGCTGGTTTGGCGATTATCCAGATGGCGAGAATTTCCTGTTTCCGCTTTTCCATTCGAGAAACTGGGGCGCCGGCGGCAACCGGGCACGCTTCAAGAGCGACTCCGTCGATTCAATGCTCGACGAAGCACTCAGGATCCAGGATGCCGGGAAACGCGCCCAGGCATACGATACCGTTAACAGAATGGTGTTCGAGGAAGCCCCATGGCTCTACCTCTGGCATTCACCCGAATCTTTTCTTCTGGGCCCAAACGTCACCGATATGACCTTCTCGCCGATGTTTTCCTACGACAAGGGGCTTACCGTAAAGGTTTCCATGCCTTGAACCGCTGTTGCAAAGTAACTTTTCAAATTTGATCGAGCAATATCAACTCTATAACTTGCTGAAATCGGTGGAACCCTCATCCCAAGCCTCTTCCGCACGCGGGAGAAGAGGCAGGAAATGTTTTGACTTTTCCGGCGGAGACAAAGGCTGATGTTCGAGTTCGCCCTCAGGCGCCTCCTTGGAACCATTCCCGTCATTCTGGGAATTCTGGGCATTGCTTTCGTCGTCCTTTACCTGATTCCGGGAAACCCGGCGGAAACCCTTGCCGGCCCGCGGGCTTCCTCGGAGGTTCTCGAAACGATGTCCCGCGAGATGGGCTTGGATCGGCCACTTCCCGAGCGCTTTTTGGTGTATCTCAGTCGTATCGCCCGCGCTGACTTGGGACGCTCGGTGGTAAGCGAAAAACCTGTGTTCGAATCGATTATCGAGAAGTTTCCCTACACACTGAAAGTGACCGTTCTGGCAATGATCTTCTCGATCGGATTCGGGCTGTTGGCCGGAATTCTTGGCGCGGTGTATCGTGGGGGCCTGATAGACAGGCTTTGCACGGTTTTCTCGGTTTCGGGGATCAGCATCCCGATTTTTCTTTTCGGGCTTGTTTTCTTGTATGTCTTTGCCGGAAAGCTGCACTGGTTCCCAACTTCAGC
>MNYA01000062.1:2673-5156 GCA_001872985.1 bacterium CG2_30_54_10
CGGGCCGGCTCTTCATGGTGGCCGCTGGTTCTTCCCGCCTTCACTCTTGGAGTCCGGTCGGCGGCGTTTCTGGCCAGAATAGTTCGGAGCAGTCTGATCGAAGTTCTCAACCAGGATTTCATTCGAACGGCCCGGGCCAAGGGATTGCCGCCATTTCAGATCCTTTACAGACACGCCCTCGTCAACGCGCTCATTCCGATCGTTACGGTGATAGGGCTCGATCTATCAAGCTTTCTGAACGGTTCGGTCATAGTCGAGACGATTTTCGACGTTCCGGGGCTTGGGCGGTTTGCGATGGATGCGATCCTCAAGCGTGACTACCCGGTGATTCAGGGAATCGTGCTGTTCTCAGCCTTTGTTTTCGTATTCATGAACTTCCTGATCGACCTCGTCTACGCGTGGGTCAATCCCAAGATACGCGACGAGATGTTCGGGAACTGACAATGGAACAATGGAACAGTTAAAACACCTATGGAAGCGCCTCTCTTGGGTCGGGCGCCTGTGCCTGGCCGGAATTATTCTTCTGGTCGCGATTGCAATCGCCGCGCCCTGGCTTGTTCCCAAGGATCCGATGGAGACCGACCCGGCGCGGCGTTTGGCGAGCCTTCCGGGCTTTCTGCTGGGTTGCGATCAGTTAGGCCAGGATGTATTCTCGCGACTGATTTACGGAACCAGGCTTTCGCTTGGGATCGGCTTCAGCGCGCGAACTTTCGCGTTGACGATCGGTCTTTTGGTAGGCCTTCTGGCGGGATATTTCGGAGGCTGGGTTGACTGGCTTTTGATGCGGTTGGTCGACATTTTTCTTGCTTTTCCAAGTCTTCTTTTGGCCATTGCGATCTCAATGGTTCTGGGGCATGGCTTGATGACCGTGATTCTTGCGATCGCGATCGTCGGATGGGCGGAAACGGCGCGAATTATCCGCGGCATGGCGATGGAGATCCGCACGGTCGAGTTCGTTCAAGCTGCTCAGGCCATGGGCGCGGGACATACGCGAATCATTCTGCGGCACATTCTTCCCAACTGCCTTCCTTTGGTGATCGTTATTTTCGCGATGGGAATGGCAACAGCCATATTGGCGGAAGCGAGCCTCAGTTTTCTCGGGCTTGGAGTTGACCCTTCACTTCCGACGTGGGGTGGAATGGTTGCAATGGGAAAAGACTATCTCTGGGCGTATCCTGGGTTGGCGCTGTTTCCGGGGTGTTGCATCGCCCTTGTAGTGATTCTTTTCAACGTCCTGGGGGACGAGCTGCGAGATGTTCTCGACCCGGGCCGAAAGGGGAACTGGCTGTCATGAAGCGAAAACCGTTGGTTGGAATTACCTATGCCGATACGGCATTTCGCGACGAGGAAATGCGCATTCGAACTTATGTGACGCGGAAGTATTCCCAGGCGGTCCAGCGCGGCGGGGCGGATGCGATTCTGCTCCCTTTCACCACCGAGAAGGAAACGCTGAAACGGTATCTGGGCCTTATCGACGGCCTTCTGCTTCCCGGAGGCGAAGACATAGACCCCCGCTATCAGGGTGAAGAACCTTCGCCCCGGCTGGGCATTGTCAACCCTTTTCGGGATGAGTTCGAGTTACAGATGGCCGGGTTGGCTTTCGCCGCGAAAAAGCCGACGATTGGAATCTGCCGCGGTTGCCAGGTTATGGCCATCGCTCTGGGCGGAAAGCTCATTGCGGACTTGGTCTCAATGCCTGAGGCGATCCAGCATATTCAGCAGTCTCCGCGCTGGGCGACAAGTCACAAGGTGAAGATCATGCCGGAATCGCGTCTCTGCTCGTTGCTGAAAACGACCGAGACTTTTACGAACTCCTTTCATCATCAGGCAGTCCGGGTTCTGCCGAAGACGCTTCGCGCCGTTGCTTGGTCCGGAGATGGTTTGATCGAAGCGATCGAGAGCCTTGATGACCGTTTCTTCGTCGGGGTTCAATGGCATCCTGAGGAGTTAAGCCTGTCGGACGATCCTTCCCGCAGCTTTTTCGAGGAGTTTGTCGCGGCGGTTTGATGAAGATAGGGATTAGGAATTAGGGATTAGGGAACATGGAACATGGAACAGGGAACATGGAACAGGGGACATGGAACAGGGGACAGGGAACAGGGAACAAGAAGCGAGGAACGGGGAGCGGGGAGCAGGAAGCAGGAAGCAGGGAGCGAGGATCAGGGGGAAAAAACTGCTGCGGGCAAGGTTGAACTCGTAACATCCTAATTTCCCGGGAAAATTGTAACTATGGCGGGTATTCTTAACCCGTGGTCTGTTCGCGTGCTTGCCTCGAAAAGGTACCTACCCTCTCTCCGATCAATTTCATAGTTGCAATTGTAACTATAAAATTGGGAAAAATCGAAAAAAAATGCTCGCAAACCTAATGTTGTTGCGTGTTTTCGAGGAACATAGTTACAAAGTCTCCGGGAAATCAGGTAACATCACAGTATCATCTCAATAAGTCGGGGGAAGAGTGAAGGCAGACCGGAGGGCGCAAAGCG